>JACRNJ010000047.1 GCA_016219285.1 Deltaproteobacteria bacterium | reverse complement strand
TTTCTTCCACTGCTTTTTTTCTTTATCCCAACTTTCATAAAACAAGATTGGCAAGAGTTCATATCTTTCAATAACCTTTTCCCTTAATATATTTGATTTCATAAGATTTACTATTTCTGCTGCAGATGACGAACCAGGGATTGCTATCCCAGGAATGCCGCCAAATTGTGCAAGGAGAGATAAACCGCCGCCGCCTGAGTCTTTGCTACCTATTGGTGTAATAACTGCCTTAGACTGGTATATCTCTGGCAAGCGTAAAGAATACACTGCTGTGAAAAGCACGGTTAAAAATGTCAGCATGATTATCAAAACCTTCCGCTTCCATATAACCATCCAGTAATCCAACAGATTTATTTCATCTTCCTGCATCTGTTTTTCTTCCATACACCATCCTTAAATATCTCTTCCCCCGTAAAATAGCGATTGAAACACTCGCTATTTTACAAACCTGCGACCTGTCTGCGTGCTACGCACAGGCAGGTTTGCCAAAAAATCAATGTGGGTTAAACTATACAGTTTCCTTTAAGTGTTGCGCCTTTTCTTTCTGATAGACCTCTTTACCTGCTTGATAAGCCGCCACAGCCTCATTTTTCCTATCATCAATAATCTCTTTAACCTTTCCAATGCCTTCTTCCACAGTATCTATTGTTGATTCATAACGTTGCTTTAATTCATCTTCCCTTCGTGCCATATACTCCCTTAGCCGTTTCCTTATCTCTTCTCCTGATGATGGCGCATAAAGTAGAGCAAGCCCTGCTCCAACAAACCCTCCAATAAGAAATGCAAACATTGTATTCAAGGTGTTGTTATTCTCTGACATCTTTATCACCCTCCTTCTTTCGGAAATGTTTTAAACCAAACTCTATGCCGGCTATAATACTTGCAAGTGTTATTATAGGCCCCCTTAGCCGGTTTATTATTATATCAGCCAGATGGGTAAGCTTAAGCGCTACCTCTGCAATTTTTTTTACTATCCCGCCGACATCATCGGTATGGCCATTCACCTTCTTTACCAACGAATTTATGCCTTCCATTGCTTCTTTCCCTTTTTGCAAAAATTCTTCAATTGCCTTAGCAGTATTTCGAAGTTGAATAACTGTAGGAATAAGATATATTATCAATAGAAAAAATGCTATGGCAACTAACAAAAACGCCAGCTCGGAAATAGCAATACCAAATATCATACTCCCTCCTTTAAAAAAAGTATAGCTTACAAAATGGATTGTGTCAAAGTGTATATTGAGTTGGTACATTGAGCAGGTGTTGATTAGAGTTTTGCTATAGCGTCCAGACCAGCACAGCAAGCGTCCATGACAGAGTGAAAATGGAAGAACTATTACATGCTATTACATGGAGAAGAAAAGGCCGTTTTTGGAGACAAAGGCTATGCAGACAGCGAAACAAAGACAAAATACAGGGCAAGAGGAGTTTTCTACGGCATACCTGTCTGCCGTAGCACAGGAGGTTGGATAAAGCAAAGAGGAATAGAGCCTGCTTTAAAATGATTTTTTAATCCGACAAAAATAAAGGGCGGCTGAACGTAATGCTCGCCGCCGCCCACCCGCAAACTGCTTACATCCCCTTCTTTTCCATCTTTTTCTTCATCATCTCTTCCTTTTTCTTCATCATATCTTCGTGCATCTTCACCATGTCGTCCATCTTCTTCATCATCTCATCAAGTCTTTTCTTCTGCGCATCACTTGGAGTATGATTCATACCTTTTAATATCCCCATCATCTCCTTCATCATGCCCATGGTATCCTGCATCATATTATGATGCTCTTTCATCTCCATCATTTTGCCGCCCATCATGCCATGTTCGCCCATCATACCGCATGGGTTCTTCTCCCCTTTCTTCTCATCTGCCATGGCAGGGACTGTAACAAGCGAAACCAAAACAAACGCTGAAACAACCATTTTTATAATACTCACCTGTATCACCTCCTTTCTTGTGGTAGCATTAAAGCTTATCTCCAACGGTTTTAGTTATCAGTAAAGGGCAACGTTACTTCTCAGGTCATGGAAGCAATGCCATGGCCCAATTACCCTTTCCTTATCTTCACGGCACATTCTACACCGAAAACAAAGATTACGCCATCCCATTTATCTTTTACCCCTTAATCCAGTCTTTCTTTTCTCCCACAAGATACTTTTCAGGTTCTTTTTCAAACCTCTCTTTGCACCCTTTTCCACAGAAATAGTAGGTATTCCCTTTGTATTCTGTCTTTTCAACCGCCTTTTCTTCGCTTATGCTCATCCTGCAAACCGGGTCTGTTGCCATATTGTCACCCCCTTTTCCCAATCCTTGGAATAAACATCGGAACCTTTTCTGCGTATTGTTTATATTCTTCTCCGAATGTTTTAATCATCTCGCCTTCTTCCCTCTTTGACAGACGATAATAGACAAAAACAAGCACAGGGAACATCAGGGCTGTTATAATCGTCGGCCACTGGATGAGCATGCCGAGCATGATGAGAAAAAGGCCTGAATACTGAGGATGCCTGACATACGCGTACGCCCCTTCTGTTACAAGTCCGCCTTTTGCGCCGTGTATCAATTTCCAGCTATTCCACATTATTACAAAACCTATAATGGTTAAACCATTGCTTATAAGATGAATGACTGTCATCATCAAAGTCCCACCGCCAAAGAATGTAAGCCATAGGTGTCCGCTTGCATGGGAAAATGGATTCAGCGCAGGATACCTGCTGCCAAGGACACCTGTAAGGATATAGATGGTGAGCGGGAAACCATACATCTCTGTAAACAGGGCGACAAAGAAGGCTAATGTCACTCCCATTGAACGCCATTCCCGCTTCCTGACCGGGGCCAAGTAGCTTAAGATAAAAAATGCGAACAGGGCAACATTGATTATAACCAAAGACCATAAACCGTAAGCGTATGATATGTTTTCACCGTGCATATTCACCTCCACACCTGCATTGAAAAGTTTTAATTCAATGACACTTTGGCGGCTTTTCTTTTGGCTCTTTTAATATCCTCTGCCACCATTTTTTAGGTTCCTCTCTGAGACCTTCTTTTACCTCAAAACTCTCCTGACAGACCTTTGAGCAAAAGTAGAATGTTTCATGACCGATGTAGGTCATAAATTTAGCGTCTTTTTCATCTACATCCATGCCGCATATAGGATCCTTTGCCATAAACACCTCCGCTTTATTCTACCGATGGAACCGGATTACCCCTTAAACACTTTTATCTTTTCAGCTAATTCCTTCTCCCTTGGAACTCCAATGAATTAGAGTTTGCCGTTTATAACAACACCGGGGGCGGACATTATGGGATACTTCTGTAGTATCTCAGGGTTTGCTGTAATGTCTATCAATTCATATTTCACGCCCATTTTATCGAGCATCCTTTTAACAACCGCGCAACTCGAGCAGGAAGGAGTGGTAAGTATCTGAACATCAGCCATGTTATCCCTCCTTTATAAACTGTTCCGGATTGGCTTCAAAAGCCCACTGGCAACTAGCGTTGCAGAAGTAATATGTTTTGCCTTTATATACGACCTTGGCCGCCTTCTTTTCATCCACTTCCATACCGCAAACCGGATCCTTTGCCATAAAACCCCCCTTTCAGTTCAGTTTGGTTTAATCTGCCGCTTTATTTTTTCATCCATGGCATTGCCTTTAGCATCTCCTCCGGCAGACCCTCTGACAAACCTGCAAGCTTCATTGCGTCAAGACCTACATCTAACAGGATGAGACCCCACACCAGAAATATTATGAAGACCGTCAGCGCCTCTTTACGCGAGCCCGGGTATTTGAGCCAATACCAGAAGACTACAATAAGAGTAATCGCGAGGTTCATCCATGCGCCGTACTCGACATAGGGGACCTTTTTTTCAAACTGTCCTATGGCTATGTCAGCCTCCCCGACCATCTTCCCGCCTATTTTCATAAAGGCATAATTCAAGCCTTCATGGAATATTCCTCCTTCATACCACAGATGGCCATAGATTCCGTTAAATATAATAAATGCCCCCAGCACTACGAGGACCCAGGCTGTAAATTTTCTAATCCCCTCCATTCTTTTCGTCAGACCGCCAATAGCATTGACCCCCAATATTCCAAGGACGGTCAAAAAGAGCAACGGAACCACCCTTCCTATTCCGTTTACTGCCATCAATAACGCCCCCTGCGCCCAATCGCCTGTCGTGGCCGCAAAGGTAAGGATGATATAGGTTACCGGGTTCGGGCAGCCGACCCCTGCGTTTCCCAACAGCAGCCCAAGGAGGAAAACCTTTACATAATCCCCCTGCTTTTGTATGAACTGCGGCATCCTCATATATGTGGGCAATTCAAACTTTATAAGCTTCAATTCGCTCAGGCCGAATATTAAGGCCGCAAGTCCGGCAAGCCCGTACATAATCCTCGTGGCGTCATCAAGCCCCAAGTATTTCCCGACCTGCGCTATTGCGGCCCCATATATGGAAAGCGTTATGGTCAGCCCCGCGCCGAACAGAACCGCCATGCCCAAGCCTTTCTTTGCGCTGCCTGCGGACATCGCAAGCGGGACGATTATAAAAACGAGGGGAAGTGTACACGGAAGGACGATATTGGAAATGCCTCCCGAAAATGACAATAGCATCGTCAGCGTTTTCGCGGGAGTAGTTGCAAGGTAGACCAGGCCGAAAAGGAATACGGTGAAGAGAGCGAATGCCAGCACTACGAGATATACCCTGAACCTTTTCTCTTTTTCAGTCAGTTCGTTCATGCGGATAGCTCCTTTCTGTTTTTAATTATAGTGCCGCTATGCCTTTTCATCATCTCTGTTATTTTTCTTCCGATGAGTAACCTTTGTTTTCTTTCTCCGGCATGGCATGAGACGGACAATCTGCTTGACCATCTACTTCAGGACACAACATCTCTTTGTCGTGTTCATGCAAGACCTTTTCCTGCTTCTGTTCTTCTTTCCCGCGGCCTCCCATCATGCTGTGATGCATACCAAAACCAAAAAAACCTGCAACCATAAACACTATCATGACTCCCATGACTATTGACATAAATAAACCTCCTTAAAGATAAGGACAATGAAGTCCAAGAGTCTTGTAAAATACGTGCGGCAAGGGCGACATTATTAGAAATAACAGAACAAATGCAACAGTGCCGATTACAACCCTTTTGCGGTCAAGTTCCGTAACATCATTTACAGGCGGAAGCCCTCTTGCGCCTGACAGGAAAAACACTATAATAGCCCACATGAGCCAACCTGACCATACGAATATCCCCAAGAGGATAATCGCAAAAAAAGCCACATAAGCTATAATCCCGGCCTTTGTTCTACCGAAAAGGGCGTGGCTTATATGTCCGCCGTCTAACTGGCCTATAGGCAGAAGATTGAGCGCGGTAATCATGAGCCCAAGCCATCCTGCAAATGCCAGCGGATGCAGGATTACTGTATGGCTTGCCGCCACTGTATCTCCGAGGGATAGCCTTGAGATAAACGCAAGAAGCACCGAGGATGAGAGGCTGACACCTGCCTGACTGCCGTCTTTGACAACAGTGGAATATTTAAGCCCTAAATACAAAAGCGGTATTGTTACAATAAGGCCTGCAATTGGGCCTGCTATGCCTGTATCAAAGAGCGCCTTTCTGTCTTTTACAAGGGACTTCATCCGGATAACCGCGCCAAATGTGCCGAGGCCGAATGGTATTGGTATGAAATACGGAAGCGTTGTGTCTATGCCATGCCTTCTTGCGAATATGTAATGGCCGAGATCATGGATGCCGAGTATAGCCATAATGCCGAAGGCATAAGGAAGACCGAGCGCAAATTTGGAAGGCTCAAGAAACAGGTTTACGCCGCAATGCGAAGCCCCTGCAATGGTGGTCGTTACAACAGTAGCAAGGAATAGAATTATGTTTATCAAAGGGCTGGATGTATTATTTGCTTTATCGCCGGTTTCAACATCTTTTAGAGGGACGGCAACTATGACAGGCCTTTCTTCCGCATCCTGCTGTAAAAGAAGCTGGTATCTATTGCCAAACTTCTCCTTAAAGCGGCCTTTTAAGATGTCCAAAGCCGATTCGGGCCTTGCCCTCAGGTTTCCTTCGAAGATAAAAGCATCTCCTGCAACCTCTTTGCGTTTTACGAAAAAAACACCCCATGAAAAAAGTTCGGCCATCTCCTCAAGCGTCTTGTCTTTCTCTATTTCAAAAGGAGATTTTTCTTTTTTTTGGATCTCATCCGATCCATCAGACTCTCCGACGTCTTCCATTTCATCCCCGTGTCCCATTATCCAGAATAAGAAAACCGGGCATAGTAAAAGTATAAGGATGAAAACCCACGGGCTTATGCTGAAACCAAGCCCGGAAACAACAAAAAGGATGATTAAAGGGAGAAGACAGCCGAGTATGAAAAGAAGTGTTGTTCCTGATTTTTTATTGTCACCCTGTTTCTTATCCATGATGATGGCCTCCTTCCTTCTCATCTTCTTTTTCGTCGCTATCTTGCTCTTTTTTTCCCTTGTGAGAGTGGCCACCGCCGCAGCACCCCATGCCGCCACCGCCACGGTGCATAAAAAACATGACCAGCGCAAAGATTATTATGATTAGTAGTGTTGAATAGTTCATATTCCCTCCTGTTAATGCCAGGGCCTGTTTTTCATCATGATGGTTCCTTTTCAAATAAACATAGTGGTTTATTCTTTATATTTTTACCTGTCTGCAAAAAAGTCAATGGCATTTCGGGGGCTTTTCTTTTGGCTCTTTTAATATCCTCTGCCACCATTTTTTAGGTTCCTTTATGATACCTTCCTTTATCTCAAATCTCTCCTGACAGACCTTTGAACAAAAGTATAATGTCTCATGCCCGATGTGGGTCATAAACTGCGCATCCCTCTCATCAACATCCATTCCGCATATAGGGTCCTTTGCCATTCCATCTACCCTCACAAAGATTTATCAGCCATTATTGTTCAGGAGGCATCTCCGAGAGATAGACCTTGACAGTCTTCCTCTGACTACCCCTCATAATAGTAACATCAATAGACTGCCCTACTGCCATTGACTCTATATCCTCTACTAACTCATCCATTGTCCTGATAGTCTTTCCACTAATACCAACTATCATATCGCCTCCGATAACTACCTGGAGGTTTCCTGTCCTTACAATCCTTTTACCTCCTCTGATACCTGCCTTATCTGCAGGACTGCCATTTACAATCTCTGCAATGAGAACTCCTTCTGATGGCAGTTTTAATAATCTCGCAATATCAGCGTTTATATCCTGTCCAGTTATGCCAAGCCATGGTCTTGCTACACGGCCCTTCTCTATCAACTGCGACACAACACTCCTTACAGTATTCACAGGGACTGCAAAACCAATCCCCACACTGGCACCCACAGGACTAATGATGGCAGAATTGACACCAATCATCTTGCCATTACTATCCAAAAGTGGGCCTCCTGAATTCCCTGGATTTATAGCCGCATCGGTCTGTATTATCCTCCTCATGAGTCTTCCATTAGCAGCCCTCATTGTTCTCCCAAGAGAGCTCACAATCCCAACAGTAAGTGTCCGTTCAAGACCAAATGGATTGCCAATAGCCAATAACTTTTGTCCCACCTTTAATCCTGAAGAATCACCAAAGGGGAGCGGCTTTAGTTTATCAGGAGGGGCATCTATCCTTATGACTGCCAAGTCATTACCAGGGTCTGCACCGACAAACTTTGCCTCCCATTTACTACCGTCAAAGAGGGTGACCTCAAGCCTTTGTGCACCTTCCACCACATGGTAGTTGGTAAGTATATGCCCTTTCTTATCAATGAGAGAACCAGAACCTGCGCCACTTTGAGGGATGGGATTAAAGAAAAAGTCATACGAGACAGTGGTATTTATGATGTTTACAACTCTCGGGCTTATCTCCTCATATACCTTGATATTTGCCTCTTCTTCCTGAGAAAGGGCATAGGTGGTTGTGGAAGAATAAAACAATACCAACAATAGCCATATACCCGATACTAGCAGGGACTTGCGAAATCGTGGTATGAAACGAGGCACCTGTTTCATATATTCCCGATAATCCGGCATACGCTGAAGGAGGTCTATCTCCTCAAGCCTTGCCTGAATCATGAGCCAGACTTCTCCTAACACGCATGCGATGACAAAAGAATATGTCGGTCTCAGGAGCGCAAGCCCTGCCAAGAGCAAAAACCCACCTGCGTATATGGGATGACGCACATATGCATATAATCCGTGCCGCACCAGCGTATCTTTTACAGACGGCATGTGCGTGCGCCAGCCAAGTTCAATGTGTCCCCATATAAAGGGGATAGAGCCTAAAATTATCAGGAATAACCCAATGAGCTTAAATGTTATATTGGAATCAAATAGAAAGGGTGACGGTTCAAGCCATGCGAGGACAAAGCCTGTAAACCACAAAGGGATGCCAAGGAGATTCCTTAAAATAATAGTAGCGAGCTGGCCGCCTTTTTCACCCAATAATTTTGAGTAATAAGCAGTAAAGGCGCTGGCGCCGACTAATGCAAATCCTGTTATTATGAAAAATATTACTGCCACCATACCTGCCGTGCCGAGATAGAAAACAGACAGAGATGCAACAGTAAAAGCCAATAAAAGATAGATTGTCGTTTTCACCTGAAAATCCCAATAGTGGTAGCCGCAGGCTTTATGCCTGCGCAAACGCACCCATAAAGGGTGCGACTACCGATTTTTATTATCTTTTGAGAGCCAAAGGCTCATGAATGTTTCACATATAGCGCATCCCTGAAAACAATTGAGTTTAGGGATAGTTAGTTGATACTGAAAAAATGCCTTTATATAGTTATTTTTTTATTTCTTCACAATTAGTATTGTCCTTATCTGCAGCGTTATCTTTCTGATCATCTCCGGCTGCCTTACAGTCGCTTTTCTTATGACCATTGTCCTTTATAACATGCTCCTGTTTCTGCTTATCTTTATCGTGGCCGCCCATCATCCCGCCCATCATCCCGCCTCCTGAAACAAACCCAATTATCATAACAGCCAATACTATACCCATTACAATTTCCATACTGCCTCCAAAAATTTTTAAGATTTAATAACATTCAAACAGCATATCGTGGCAAAGAGGGCAACTGAGCTGGATGGCCACCCACCCGCAAACCGCTTACATCCCCTTCTTTTCTTCCATCTTTTTCTTCTTCATCTCTTCCTTCTTTTTAAACATCTCATCGTGCATCTTCATCATCCCATCCATCTTCATCATCATTTCGTCAAGCCTTTTCTTCTGTACATCGCCTGGCGCAGGAAACATATTTTTCATCATCTCCATCATCTCCTTCATCATGCCCATCGTATCCTGCATCATCTTGTGATGCTCTCCCATCATCTTGCTGCCCATCATCCCCTCACCCATCATGCCATGTTCGCCCATCATGCCTCCGCTTGTTGCACCGTGCTTTTCATCAGCAAATACAGGCATTGCCATAAGCGAAACTGCCAAAAAAACTGCAATAACTATTCTTGAAAATCCCATCGGTATCACCTCCTTTCTTTTATAATTATGAATTAGGAATTACGAATTATGAATTTTTAATTTCTTAATTCATAATTTTAAATTCTTAATTGCTCTTTCGTTCCTTCCACAATGTGTAAATCGCCGGGATAACAATCAACGTTAATATTGTTGATGAAATCATGCCTCCCACCATTGGCGCTGCAATGCGCTTCATAACCTCTGAACCTGTGCCAGCCCCCCACATAATAGGTAAAAGTCCTGCCATTATAGCGACAACTGTCATCATCTTTGGTCTAACTCTTTCAACAGCGCCTTCAATCACCGCATCATATAAATCCTTTTTGCTCATTTCTTCTCTTGCCTCTTGCCTCTTGCCTCTTGCCTCTTGATACGCGCTATCCAGATAGATAAGCATTATAACTCCTGTCTCAGCGGCAACTCCGGCAAGGGCAATAAACCCGACGCCCACAGCCACACTCATATTATAGCCTAAAATATACATAAGCCAAATACCGCCGACCAGAGAGAAGGGCAAAGAAAGCATGACAATCAAACTTTCTGTGATATTGCCAAAGTTAAAATAGAGCAGTAAAAATATTATAGCGAGGGTTAGCGGCACAATAACCTTTAATTTTGCATACGCCCTTTCCATATATTCATACTGTCCGCTCCATGCAACATAATAGCCAGGAGGAAACTTGACATTCTCCAGCACAGCCTTTTTTGCGTCTTGAACATAGCTGCCAATGTCTCTGCCACGCACATCCACAAATACCCATGTGTTTAAAAGGGCATTTTCTGTTTTTATCCCTGCCACACCTTTGCTGAGTTTTATGTCGGCCACCTGAGATAAAGGTATATGTTGATTCATCATTGTTGGAATAAGCACCCTTCCAATCTTATCAACATTATCCCGAAGCTCTCTTTTGTATCTGACGTTTATCGGGTATCTCTCCAGGCCTTCCACTGTTGTTGTTATATTTTCCCCTCCGATGGCTGACATAATAACCTGCTGGATGTCTTCAACCTTGAGTCCATATCTTGCTGCCTCATCGCGTTTTATCTTTACGTCAACATAATATCCGCCGATAATCCTCTCTGCATAAGCGCTGGCTGTGCCGGGAACCATTTTTAATGCTGCTTCAATATCAACTGCCAGTTGTTCAATGGTCTTTAAATCCTTTCCAAAAACCTTTACACCGACAGACGTGCGTATGCCTGTTGCCAGCATATCAACCCTGTTTTTTATGGGCATTGACCACTGGATGGGGATGCCCGGCATTTCTAATGCCTTGCTCATCTCAGAAACAAGTTTATCTACAGTCATGCCGGACCGCCACTCGCTCTCAGGTTTTAAATTTATAGTTGTCTCAAACATCTCTAATGGCGCAGGGTCTGTTGCTGTCTGGGCGCGGCCGACCTTTCCGAAGACCTGCTCCACCTCTGGAAATGATTTTATAATCCTGTCTGTTGTCTGCAGGATTTCGTTTATTTTTGTGCTTGATACACCCGGAAGCGTCGCAGTCATGAACATGAGAGAACCTTCATAAAGCGTTGGCATGAACTCGCTGCCGAGTTTTTTAAAAGGATATATGGTTGCAATAAGCACAGCAATTGCAATAAAAATGGTAATGAGCTTTGCCTTGAGCACAAGGTTTATAATTGGCTTGTATATCCAGATTAAAAACCTTGTTATTGGATTTTTCTTTTCAGGCATAATACGGCCTCTTATAAAAAACCCCATGAGCACAGGCGCCAGGGTTATGGATAAAAGCGCTGATGCAGCCATTGCAAATGTCTTTGTAAATGCTAGCGGCTTGAACAAACGGCCCTCCTGCGCCTCAAGCGTAAACACAGGTATAAATGAAACTGTAATGATAAGAAGGGAAAAGAAGAGCGGAGGGCCGACCTCTTTTGCAGCATCAGCGATAATCTGCCATCTATCGGTGGGCGCAGCCCACCCTACATCCTGTTTTCCTTGACCCCTTGCCCCCTCGACCCCTTGAGCCCTTTCCAAATGCTTGTGCGCATTTTCTATCATCACAATTGCGCCATCTATCATAGCGCCAACAGCAATGGCAATGCCGCCGAGGCTCATGATATTTGCGTTGATTTTAAGGTAATACATAACTATAAATGATATGAGGATGCTTACAGGAAGCATGAGGATCGCAACAAGGGCAGACCTGAAATGCAGAAGGAAGATAATACACACCAGAGAAACAACAATGGATTCTTCTATAAGTTTTTCCTTTAGAGTTTCAATTGCCCGATGGATTAAGTGGCTTCTGTCATAAGTTGTAATGATTTGAACACCCGGAGGAAGGCCTGGTTTGAGTTCTTCAATCTTTTTCTTTACATCATCAATGACTTTAAGGGCATTCTGCCCAAACCGCATCACAACAATGCCGCCCACTACTTCACCCTCGCCGTCTCTTTCTACAATACCACGTCTTTCATCGGGCCCAAGTTCAACCCTTGCCACATCCTTTATCCTTATCGGCGTCCCGCTTCTGTCAACCTTTAAAACTATATTTTCTATATCAGGGATATTCTTGATATAGCCAAGACCCCTGACCATATACTCCCGTTCGGTTAATTCCACAATCCTGCCGCCCACATCCATATTGCCCATCTTAATTGAGTCAACCACATCCCTGAGCGCAATGTTATGGGTGAGAAGCCTGTTGGGGTCTATATTCACCTGATACTGTTTTACAAAGCCGCCAATGGATGCAACCTCTGAAACACCCGGAACCTTGGTAAGCTGATAACGGACATACCAATCCTGAATACTTCTGAGTTCGGCAAGACTATAACCTTTGCCTTCTATAGAATATTGAAAGACCCATCCAACGCCGGTTGCGTCAGGGCCAAGAGACGGCGTTACACCTTTGGGAAGTTTTCCCGATGCAAAGTTCAGATATTCAAGCACCCTGCTCCTCGCCCAATAGATATCAGTGCCGTCCTCAAAGATAATATAGATAAATGATACGCCAAAGAATGAAAAACCTCTTACAACTTTTGATTTTGGCACTGAGAGCATGGCGGTTGTGAGCGGATAGGTAATCTGGTCTTCAACAACCTGCGGCGCCTGCCCGGGATAGTCAGTATAAATAATAACCTGAACATCTGATAAATCCGGGATTGCATCCAGCGGTGTGCGATAGACAGCCCAGATACCCCAGCCGGCCGCAAAAAGGGTAAAGAGGATTATGATGAGTTTATTGTTTATGGAAAGTTCTATAATTTTTTTTAGCATTAGTGACCTTTCATTCCGCTTATGGCTGCCCTGAAACTGGATTCGGAATCAATTAGAAAATTTGCTGATGTGACAACCTTCTCTCCTGCTTTTATGCCGGACAGAACCTGATAGTAGCCGTCTGCCAGTGCGCCGACCGTCACCTCCCTTGGTTCAAATCTGCCGTCGCCTTTATCTACAAAGATCACCTGTCTTTCGCCGGTGTCTATGACAGCGGAATCAGGAACAGTTAAGGCATTTGCTGCAACATCTATGGCAAGTTCAACATTCACATACATTCCCAGCTTCAATTTATGTTCAGGGTTGGGCAGGTCAAACCGTATCTTTGCAGTCCTTGACTCCTCCATCATCCCCTCTGCCTCATGTCTGGCGCTGCCGAAATGAGTATAGATGTGGCTTATAGCAGCAGTATAAACCTCTGCTGGCGTATAGGATGGGATAATCCTTGCCTTTTGCCCAAGCTTTATAAACGGAAGTTCATATTCATATACCTCGCCATATACCCATACGTCGGAATGGTCTATAATTTTAAACAACATTTCGCCGCCCTCTATTTTCATGCCTTGGTTGACCATCTTTTCAGTCACAATGCCGTGCACATCCGCATAGATAGCCATCGTCCTGGTAATCTCTCCCTTTTCTTCAAGCCTTTTTACCTGTTCTTCGGTAATATCCCAGTATTTAAGCCTCTGCCTTGCCGCCTGCAAAAGGGATTCGGCGCCCTTTTTTATTTCAGGATATGGATTGTCTTTTAACTTTCCCATATTTTTAAACGCCAGAAGATATTCCTCCTGCGTTGCAACCAGCTCTGGGCTGTAGATTTCAAGAAGTTTTTCACCGGGGTGAACCATAAGGTCAGTCCTGTTTGCATAGAGCCTTTCAATCCAACCGCCTACTTTCGTGTTAATCACAAAGACCTTTGATTCATCATGCTCAATCCTGCCAACTGTCCTTATTGTCCTCTTCAGGTTTCTTATCTTAGCCCCTTCTGATTTAACGCCAATCTTCTGAATCTTTTCAGGGCTTATCCTTACAGCGCCGGGCGTCTCGGTTTCTGCGCTATCTTCTTCATAGACAGGCACATAGTCCATACCCATCTCATCTTTTTGAGGAGCAGGGGATGTAACCCGGGGGTTCATGGGATGGCGGTAGAATAAGACCTTTTTTGCTTTCTCTGTCTCTTCTGACTTCTGGCTTCTGACTTCTGGCTTCTGAATATACAGCCATGTTCCGACACCGCCGATGGCAAGACCGATTAACAAAAACAAAAGACCTATCAAAAATCTTTTCACCTTTTTCTCCTCTCTGTCTGCCTACTGCTTACTGTTTTCAAAATCTTCTCCCACCGCTTTTTCAAGCATGGCAATATTCTTCCTGTATTCAACAATGGATTTTATATATTCAACCCTTGTCTTTTTAAGCATCCTCTGGCTGTCAAGGACTGTAAGAAAATCAACCCTGCTCGTCTGATAATTGACCATTGCGGATTGAAAAGAAATTTCAGCCTGAGGCAGAAGCCCTGTCTCATATAAATCTCTTACCCTTTTTGCCGCCTCAACATTTATAAAAGACTCTTTTACCTCAAATATTTTTATATTCTGCTCTGCCTTGAGTTTCGATTTCAAGACATCGAGATTCACCCTTGCCTCTGAAAACTGATTGTCATATTTGCCCCACCAAACAGGAATATTCACACTAAACATCAAATCATATGTGTCAAATCTGCCATTTCTCTGTATCGGCGCAACACCAACCATAAAATCCGGGTAATAGTTCTTTTTATTTAATTCAATTTCTGCATCCCTTGCCTGAATATCATATTCCATTGCCCTTAACGATGGACTTTTTTCAATTGCTGTTTTTTGCAGCTCAAGGCTTAAGCCTTGAGTTAGTGTCATCCTGTATGTCTTTATATCTTCAGGTTCTCCGATTGGAGATGCAGCATCTCTGCTCAAAATAGAATTGAGCTTTGCCATAACAATATTCTTTTCAGCCTCAAGATAAATAAGCTCATTTTGCAGCATGGTAACCTCAACATGAGCCTTTATAACATCCTGCTGAGAGGCCTGATTTGTTGAGTACCTTATTTGAGCAATATCCGCCATTTTGGAAAGGATTTCCTTTACCTCTTTTGTTATTTTTATTGATTCAAGAATATAGGCATAATCAAAATATGCCTGTTTTAACATTGAAACAACCTCAAGCTCTTTATTTGCGGCCTCAGAAGCTGCCATTAAAACCTCTTTCATAGCTGCTTTTTGCTTTAAAGATAACTTGCCTGGAAATGGAAACATCTGACTCAAGGTGTATCTGGTCTGCATGGAGTCTCCAAGATTAAATGGTTTATCTCCCGGTATATCCATTACCTCAACTTTGAACTGCGGATCATCAAGAACACCCTCCACTTTTGCCCTATGCTCTTTTGCCTTTATCCTTTTTTGATAGGCCTGAATTTCAGGGTTGTTCTTTTTAGCCTCGTCAATAAGAGAGGAAAGGGAGACGGTATCCGCAGCAAAAGTAGGGTGGGCTATGCCCACCATTAAGCAGCAGGCAGTAAGCAGCAAAACGAGTTGCGATTTACGATTTACGATTTGCGATTTTAAATTCTGAAATCGAAAACCGAAAATCGAAATTATCCTCTGTGCCTTGACCCTTGACTCTTGCTTCTGCATCACTTCACCTCATACACAAAATTCAATTTGATATTCTTCTTTCCAATCCCAACAGCAATGGCAAAACTATAGCTGCCTTTCTTTGCTGTGTCCAGCCTATTCATAAAGGAAAATTCCTCTCCCATTTGCATTCCAAGAAGCTCTTTTTCCTGAACCTTGTTGTCAGGGCCTTTAACCTTCACAGCAACCTTTGCCTCTGTAATAGCCTTGCCGGTTTTAAAATCATACAACAGCAAGTCCACCATGTTTTGAGACGGAGTAACCTTTAATACAGCCTTTATGCCGTCTGTTGTCTTGGCTTCGCCGGCACTCCTATGTTCCATCTGTGCAGAGGCTGTCTGCATCCAGAAAAACACAAGAACAACCGCCAATCCAAACACTGCGCTGATTCTTATCATTTTCATTTTTCACCCTTCCCTTCTTTTCTACATGCTGTAGAATATATCACCAAAAAATTTTTAGTGGTTGTGCTTCTGAGAGGTCTCGCAATGGCTCTGGCAATCTTTTCCCAGTTTATTCATATGAACAGCACAGTGGCTTGTATCGCATTGCCCTATGGCTGGAAAAGATATATAGAACGGCATGGTGAGGGATATGGCCAAAAATCCTGATATCAAGATGCTTACTATGCTTGTCTTTATCGCAGGAAGGTTGACCCTCTCCTCTGTCTCTTGAATAAGCCTTTTTATCCTTGCCTCTGTAGAGCCAAATCCGTTGATTGATGCAGGTTGCAGTATGACATTAATTCTGGCTCCTGACTCCTGACTTCTGACTTCTTTGTTAAGCCCTGCAATCTTCAAAAGTGCGCCTGCAAGGCTTAGGGGCTCTTTCATCTGAGCAACTACCGCATCATCTGCCGCAGCCTCAGCCTTGCTATGAATAAACTCTGCAAAAAATCTGCTTATTGGAATATACAAAAATGCGTCTCTTAAAATTGATAAGATAAAAAGTCTTAGCGGGTCTTTACGATTTTTATGATGCAGTTCATGCAGATAAACTGCCTGAAATTCAGAACTATCAAGAGAATTGATAAGGCCTCTGGATATATAGATCTTTGGATTAAAAAAGCCGTGGGTAAATGCTGTTTTCAGCTTATCATCCCTGATAATCATGATATCGCCATAATCAGCCAGCGGAAGATTTTTAATCTGCCTCTGTGTTCGCATTAGCATAAAGGCCGCCTTTAAAAAAGCATACATAAAAGCAGCAGCCACCATACCAAAACCCAGCCACAGAAAAGATATTTTTACAATCAATAAATATGCAAGGCACTGAAGCAAGAGACTCTGGCACCATTCTGCCATGGCTGCTGTAAATACAAGCATCTGGGGAAAGGCATAGATAAGCCATGCCAAAGCCAATGCCACAATGATTGGTATAAATAAAATCATTACATTATCCTGCCTTCTGCCTTATTTCCTTCTTCTTTTTTTCTATAAGTTTGGAAAGCCTGTCCAATTCATGCGGGTCTGTATCCGCAAGGATATCCACCAGTGATGCAACGGCAGAACTCGCAGATATATCCATAATACCCTTCATTACCTCTTGAGAAACCATGTCTGTAAACTCTGTCTTGGTAAAAACCGGCACATATACATAAACACTTTCACCCTTACTCTTCCTTACAATCCCCTTCTTGGCAAGCCTCTCAAGAACCGTAAGAACCGTTGTAATGGCAATATCCCTTGACTGCCTGACCTCTGAAAAAATCTCTTTGCCGGTAGCCTCTCCCCTAAACCAAAGGATATCCATAATATTCTTCTCAAGGTCGCCAAGCGCCCGGCCAAGCCCTGCCTTTTTTAGCCTAAAATTATTTGCCAATACCGTTAACATAGTCCCAATATATTCTACTTAGCGTAGAATGTCAAGGAAAATTTTTTAAATTATGCACCTTGATTCGCCACACTGTTCCTTTTCGTTGTAATGATATTTGAAAAAACAGCATGGGTTTATGAGAGACTTCGCCTATCTAAAAAGACCTTGCATTTTCCCTTATGTCCTTCTTTTGCCGACCAGCGTTTTATCTCTGCTATATTTACTTTTTGGTCTTTTGCAACCATAAGGGCTTGTTCCAGCGCCTGAGGGTCGTTCCAGTGATAATAGGCTGCAAGCCTGTCTTTTACAGTATCTGTAGGTGTGAGCAGGACAACCTTGCCGGATTTATCGTCCTACAGGGGTGTTTACCAATAGGGAGAGCGTGGAGAGGATTGTATTTGCAGTCTTTCATCATTTGAATGTCAACTGGGAGAATAACCCTCTGAATGAATTTACACATAAGAATTGACATTACCATTGCAACAGGTTTTTTCAAGGAAAATTTTTTAGACTATATCTTCATCCGCCAAACCGTTCCTTTTGGAGTATCTTCAAGGAGAACACCCTTCTCCTCTAATTCCTTTCTTATCGCATCAGCTTTTTTAAAGTCTTTGTCCTTTTTTGCCTCACTCCTTTCCAGCACCAATCTGGCAATCTCCTCCTCCGATACCTTAAGATTGCCCTTTTTTTCCGCAAAATATTCCTGCGGCCCTCTGTGAAAAACTCCGAGAAATGAACCTGCTTCCTTGAAGATGGCTTTAATAACAGGAAGGGCTTCTTCTAACTCATTTGTGCCAAGCGTCTTAGCAGAATCCATCAAACGATTGGCTGTATTAACTTCTTCAAAGATAAAGCCTGCTGCATATGCGGTATTGAAATCATCATCCATAGCATTGATTATGCGCTGCATCCGTTGTTTTTTTCTTTGTTCATTAACCTTTGCATTCACAACATCAGGCCAGTCTTTTTCCATTCTCTCTAAAGTTCTGTAATATCTTTCAAGGGCAACCTCTGCCTCTCTTAAGGCATCCGGGCTGTAATCTATAGGAGATCTATAGTGGCTTGAAATAAGGAATAATCTCACGGCTTCAAAAGAATAATTATTTAGCGCATCTCTTATGGCCAGGATATTGCCAAGAGACTTGCTCATCTTTTCCTTTTCAATATTCACAAACCCGTTGTGAAGCCAGTATCTTACAAAAGGCTTTCCAGTAGCGCCTTCTGACTGGGCTATCTCATTTTCATGGTGCGGAAATATTAAATCTTTTCCTCCGCCGTGGATGTCTATTGTCTCACCCAAAAATTTCTGGCTCATGGCAGAGCATTCTATGTGCCAGCCAGGCCTGCCTCTGCCCCAGGGGCTATCCCACCATGGTTCGCCATGTTTACTTTTTTTCCAGAGGGCGAAATCCAATGGGTCTTCTTTTCTCTCATCCACCTCAACCCTTGCCCCTGCCTCAAGCTCCTCTATGTTTTTCCCGGATAGCTTGCCATAGCCGTTGAATTTTCTGACGGAATAATAAACATCACCGTCAAGCACATATGCAAAGCCCTTATCAATCAATGCCTGTATAACACCTATCATTTCCTGAATTGTCTCTGTTGCCTTCGGCCTGAAATTAGGAAGCTCCACGCCAAGGGCAGCCATATCCTCATCAAATGCCTTTATATATCTTTCAGAGATTTCATTCCATGCCACGCCATCTTTATTCGCCCTGTTAATTATTTTGTCATCTATATCTGTATAATTTCTTGTGTATTTGACACGAAAACCTTTGTATTTAAGATAGCGATAGACCACATCAAAGGCAACAGCGCTTCTTGCATGACCGATATGGCTCAGATCATAGACAGTAGGCCCACAAACATACATGGTAACTTCGCCAGCTTTGATGGGTTTAAATTCTTGTTTTTGCCGGGTGAGAGAATTATAGATTAGTAAAGGCATGGGGTATAGTGCGCATGGGTAGATTTAAAAAAGATTGAGATTAAGCATAAAATCTACCCACACGGTTTATGGTTTACAGATGTCTTACTTTCCGGACTCACTTTTTGTTGCAGAATTAATTGACACCAGATCAATCTCAAAAATAAGCGCCGTATTTGGGCCTATTTCTCTGCCTGTGCCACGTTCGCCGTATGCAAGGCTGGGCGGCAAGAATAATTGCCATTTTGAGCCGACTGGCATCAACTGCAGCGCTTCTACCCACCCCGGGATAATACCATTCAGAGAAAATGTTGCAGGCTCCCCGCGTTTATAAGAATTATCAAATTCTTTTCCGTCTATTAAGGTGCCGCGGTAATTGACTGTCACACTATCTGTTGTCTTGGGCTTTGCGCCGCTGCCTGCCTTGATAATCTTGTATTGCAAGCCGCTGGATGTGGTTTTCACTCCATCTTTTTTCTTGTTTTCCGTAAGAAATGCCTCTCCATCCTTCTTGTTCTTTTCAGCAAGCACTTTCATCCGTTCAGCCTGCTTGGCTGTCATTTCCTTTTGAAAGGCAGCCATGATCTCCTGAATCTCCTTCTCTGTCATTAAAGGTTTACTTCCGGAAAGGGCATCTTTTATACCTCTTAGAAGGACATCAGGATTGATATCCACTGACTGGCCTTTAAAATTGCTTCCAATACTAAGCCCAATGCCATAGCTTATCTTGTCTTTTTCATTCTTTAGTACTGTGTTGTCGCCTGCATTTACCTGAGCCGCCAAAAACACAATGCCTAAAGCCGCTGCCAATAGTATCTTCATCTTACATCTCCTTTTTTAGTGGTGTATAAAGGCAACCACTATCGGGCGACAGTGTAGCAACTTAAATCAGATTTGTCAAAAATATACCGCTATATCAGCTTGCTTGCAGTTATAACAGTTTCTGCTATATCTTTTAGCTTTTTATTTTCTTTCTGAGATTGACTCTGGAGAAGCTTGAAGGCTTCATCTTCTGGAATATTCAGCCGCTTCATTAGTATACCCTTTGCCCTTTCAACAAGCTTTCTTGTCTCAATTGCATCTTTTAAACCGCTAACCTCTGTCTTAAGCGCTGTAAATTCCTTAAATCTGGCAAAGGCAAGCCTTATGGCAGGGAGGAGATCCTTCTTTGTTATTGGCTTCAGAATATAGGCGAACACGCCGCTTTCTATCGCCCTCTCAACCAGAGGGCCGGAGGAATGGCCAGTTATAAGGATTATTGGAACCGGCAGGCGGATAGTGATAATCCTGGCTGCCTCAATCCCGTCCATTTTGGGCATTTTAATGTCCATGATAACAAGGTCAGGTTTAAATTCATCATAAAAGGCAACTGCCTCTTCACCTGTAGTTGCTATAGCGACAATATTAAAACCCATTACATCGAGCTGAGATGCAAGATATTTTCTGATTGCCGCACTATCATCTGCAATCAGGACACGGGTTGCTCCTTCAATATCCGATTTGAGCGGGGGCGTTTTTGCCTGCATATTTTATTATACCTAACTCAAGTCTCAAAGCTAATAGTGGCAAAGTGTCAGAGCATCGGAATAAAAACTTTGACTCTAAGACTCTTTGACACTTCGAAGACCTTGCTCTTTTGAGTTCGGAGTCCTCCTTTCAAGATATTCAAAAAACTGGTCAAAGGTTAGGCTGAATAGGAAAAAGAAGCCCACCGATGGCAGATAGAGCCGGTGTTCAAAGATAACATCTATTATAGGAACAAAGCTGGAAGTTGGAGACAATATTATAAAAAACCACAATATAAAGAAGGCGATTAAAGACCGTTGTCCGTGACCGTTATCCGTTGTCCGTTTGAGAAGAAGATATAAAGCAAATCCAACAATTGCCATAAGGACAATGAGGGATACAAAGGCTGGCGGAATAGGGTAATTTAATACGGTTCCTTGTTTTACCATAGGAACTTCAAAAAGCCCTTTTGATATAGGGAAGTCATAATCCAGATTCTGATTTATAGGCACAAAGAGAAGGGTAATATAATAGATAAGCACATTAAACTGGGTAAACAGATATTCCTTTGGTGTTATGCTCTGAACATTAAAGCCTGCTGAAGCGCCTGAAGCAGTTGAGATACCAGGCGTCTCCTGAAGGCCGGTGAATGTTGGCGCAGCTAAAAAAACAAAAATTGCAATAAGAATAATATATATGGGCAGCCTCGGTATAAGTTTTCTCACACTGCCATTTGCAAAAAAACAATAATCATAAAGGAATATAATGGCAGGAAGTGTGATGGCAACCTCCTTAGAGTAAAACCCTGATACATATGAAATAGCCACAGCGCCATAAAGCAGAACCTTTGCAGGCGCCCTCGTTGTTACATCTGCGCCTTTTATAAACAATAAAAGACCGATGAGCATAAACATCGATGCAAGTGTTTCCATCCTCTGAACAATGTAGGTTACAGCCTGTGTCTGTATAGGGTGCACAGCAAAAAGCATGGCTGTATAGATGGCTATTTTTTTTGCTTTACTGGGGACAGATTTCAAATCTGTCCCCATGTCAATGCGATTAAGTGTAAAGAAAATCAGAAAATAAACCAATATGCCGTTTATAATATGTATGGCCAGGTTTACAATATGATAACCTGCAACATTCATCCCGCCTATGGCGTAGTTTATGGCAAAGGTCAGCATTGCTACGCCGCGATGTCCTCTTATGATATCAACCCAATTGCCTAAGTTTTTTATGCTGTAGTTTTCCACAATCTGTGTAGTATCGTCAAAGTGGAAGCTGGCATTGAAGGTATTGGAATATACCAGAAATGCAGATATTGCAATCAGCAAACCCGCCACAACATGAAATCTTCTGCTTTCAAATATCTTTTCTATGCTCACCCTCTAAGTCTCCTGTTGGGGAGTTTTCTGTAGTTTAACAATAAGTCCCCTTATCCTTTATAGCCATTGAAATATAAATGTAGCCCCCATTATAGTCAACGACAAAAATAATAAGTAGATACTACAATAAATTTCTAATTTCTAAATCCTAATTTCTAATAAATCCTTGACAGGAAGAATATCTGTCAAGGATAAAATGTCAAATGTCAAAAAACATTGGAAATTTAGTCATTGGACATTCATTAGAAATTAGACATTAGGATTTAGGATTTCTTAATACCATGTCAACTTATTTAATGCGTTCACTATAGTTCTAACCGGATTCACCTTTTTCCACCTTTCCTCATTTCCTCAAGCCGTGTCTTAAGCATTGCAATCTCCTGGCTAATCTTCTTATTTTTCTCGCTGATATCTGATATAATAACTGAAAAATGAAGCACTATCAAGAGAAGGAATACAAAAGCCACAAGAAAGAGAAGGGCTGGCGGATATACAACTTCTAAAACACGGGCAATCTTATCCAATAGTCCTCTCCACACCGAAAGCACCAACAAAATGACGGCGGATATCAACCATAGGATGGCATACTGCTCTTTAAGCATCCCGCGCCTTATAAGGTCTACAATACCTACAAAAACACCTATGCTAAAGATGATAGCAAGAATTTGGATAGACTGCATTGTGCTTACCTTTCAACCTTTTTTAACATATCTATAAATACTGCAAGTAAAACCTTTATCATATAATAAATGGCTTGTAAAGGCGTTATAGAGGATTTTCCGCCCGACCTGGGTTCCATGTTTACAGGAACTTCCATGATATGAAACCCTGCTTTATGAAGCAAAACAACCACCTCTACCTCTGGATAGTCTTCAGGATAGGTTTGAGTAAAAAACCTTATAGCCTCTTTACTGGCAGCTCTGAAACCCGAAGTTGTGTCTGTCAATCTATGACCTGTTATCATGGACACCACCATTGCAAAAACCTTTATGCCTATATTTCTTGCCAACGACGGCTGATATTCTCCTGTTCCAAGAAATCTGGAGCCTATAACCATATCTGCCCTTCCTTCCATAGCAGGGCCAATAAGATGCTTTATTTGGTCGGGAGGGTGCTGGCCGTCTGCATCTACCTGGACAGCTATATCATAACCCATATTAGCCGCATATTTGTAGCCTGTCTGCATAGCAGCGCCTATTCCCATATTGTATGGAAGGTCTATAACGGTAGCGCCAAGCTTTTTAGCAATATGGCCGGTAGTATCCGTTGAACCGTCATTTACAACAAGTATGCCGGCATCCGGCAGCTCCTTCTTTACAGAGGAAATTACACCCTCAACACTTTCAGCCTCATTATAGGCTGGAATTATAACCAAGACCCTATTCATAGCTCAGTTTATATTCTGCCAACAAGCTTGTACCAAATTAAACTCATATACTCTGAGAGCGCCATGGTAGAGGTTAAAAGATGTCTGGTTTGGGGAATGAAGGAATAAAAAGATACACCCTTGCGCTCATTTATATAATCTGTTGGGGCCGGGGTAACATCCATCCCTGTTTTTTTGAACATGGCTGCAGCTCTTTTCATATGATATGCAGATGTAACAAGGATTGGTTTTTTGTCTTTAATAATTCTTTTTACTTCCGTTGCATTCTCAGAGGTATTTCTGGAATTTTTTTCAACAATTATGTTTTTGGCTTCTACCCCAAGCGCGATAGCCCACTCCTTCATTGCATCAGCCTCGGAGATATTTTGTTTCTCAAAGTCGCCGCTTCCGCCTGAGATAACAAGGGTTGAGCCTGGAATCTGTCTGTAAAGAGTTAACCCATAAATAAGCCTTGATAAAGATGCTCTGGATGGCTGTGGACTGACACCAAGCCATGAAAGGTCTGTTACACCGCCTCCAAGAATTACAACAGCGCTTGCAGAATTTATGGATAAAGGGCCTTTAAAAGGCGGAAAAGTTGATTCTAAAGGCAGTATAAGAAAGTCAGAGACCAATCTAATGCTTAAAAGATAGAATAGGAAAAAGCCTGTCAGAATGAAACACCTGCCAATACGCGGCTGTCTCCTGATTATCAGAAACCCAAAGCTGATTATTAGTAAAAGTATTGCAGGCGGCAGAAGAAGAGCCTGAAATATCTTGGATATGACAAAACTATTAATCATTGACAACCCCTCTTGCCGAAAGGCCGTATCTCTTGAACCATTGTCTTATTTCTTTATTGGAAACAGCCTTCTTCTTCTGAATATACCACCTTTTCTTTAAAATCCATGGAATATTCCTTGCGGCAGCAACATAGGCATTGAACAAGACTGCAATAATACTTATTGCCGATATCTTCCTGACATAGTGTGAAGTGGCGCCTTTCCCGTGTATTACATTGATAGTCTGGATTAGCCACCTCCATAATGTATAAATAGGCATTGTAAGAACCATTGTAACCGGGAAGTTCTTTAGCGCTGCCCACATATGGTTTCGTTCCACCAAAAAAGCCTTTGTCTGCGAATATTTACCGGTTGTGCCTGAATAATGATGAAAGGTTATGGCATGTGGGACAGAAATGGCCTTCCACCCGGCAAGCCTGGCCCTTAACCCCAAGTCTGTATCTTCGCAGTAGGCAAAAAAATCCTCGTCAAAATAGCCAATCTCATCCAGCATGTTCTTGCGGTAGAGGGCGCTGCATGCGCTTGGGAAAAGTATCTCTTCCACCTTATCATATTGTCCCTTATCTTGTTCAAGCCGTCCTCTGCCCCTTGCAATCCCATCCCGATAGATGAGAAGACCGCCTACCGAGTCTATCCGTTTTGGATCTTGCAGGGAAAGGATTTTTGGCGCCCACATGCCGACATGGACATCAGAGGACGCTGCCGCACTTGCAAGATTTTTAAGCCAATCCTTGTCTAATTCCGTGTCATTATTCAGAGTGGCGACATAATTGCCTTTTGCAATCTTTATGCCTTGATTATTCGCTGCCGCAAACCCCGTGTTCTCTTTATTTTTTATTATAATTGTTTTTGGAAAATTTTCTGCGACAAACTCAACAGAGCCGTCGCTCGAACCGTTATCTACAAGAATTACTTCAAAAGTTCGATAGGTCTGGTTGAATATAGATGACAGGTTTTTTTCAAGAAACCTTTTACCGTTCCAATTTACTATGACAACAGATACAAGCGGCAGAGTCTCATTCATATATGGATGTGAAATCCTTGACCCGAAAAATGCATTTGATTTTTATTTTTCGTGGACAAAACGGAGCATACTGTTTTAAGTATAGTAGCCTGCCCATTTATGGGCGCTTTTAAAATACGCCGATAAATCGGCAGACTACAGTATTTGGCCAAAGATTGCGTTTGCCAAAAAATGCAACTGCATTTTTTGGGTTTAAGAACCTTGCAACAATCTGCATGGTTCTCCTCGGCAAGGAATTTATTATTACACGGCTCACCTGTAAAAAAGGGCTGGCGGCGGATATTCCGCTCAAACCCCTATATTTATTTATACACTGCTTCCCAATACTTATTCAGATGGGCAAGTTTGCCTTTCACCCACCCCATATTATCTATATACCACCTTACGGTTTCTTCTATGCCCTTATCAAATGATACATGACTTTTCCAGCCATACTGGTTTTTAATCTTCTCTGAATTTAAGGAATACCTGAAGTCATGCCCCAATCTGTCTTTTGTAAACTCTATCAACCCTTCTGATTTCCCCAATAATTTTAAGATATGCCTAACCACTTCTATATTTCTTCTTTCTTCCCCGCTGCCCACATTATAAATTTCACCTGCCTCCCCTTTATCCATAACTAAAAACACCGCATCTGCGCAATCAGATACAAACAGCCACTCCCTCACATTTTCTCCCTTTCCATAGACTGGAATCTTTTCATTATTTAATGCCTTTAGTATCACTACAGGAATAAGTTTCTCAGGATACTGCCATGGGCCGTAATTATTAGACGGCCTTACTGTTATGACAGGAAGATTGTATGTCCTGTGATATGCCCTGCCGAACATGTCAGCAGATGCCTTGCTTACCGAATAGGGCGAATTTGGATTGAGTGGAGTGGTTTCAAAAAACTGACCGCCTTCGCCAAGTTCACCATAAACCTCATCAGTAGATATATTTATAAATTTTTCAACTCCATAAATCCTCGCAGTCTCTAAAAGGACTTGGGTCCCTTTTACATTGGTATCTAAAAAGGGAGAGGCATCCAGTATGCTCCTGTCCACATGGCTTTCTGCTGCCCAGTGAATAACAGCATCAGGCCTTTCTGTTTTGAAAATACGCTCTACAGATTTTTTATCTGTTATATCTGCCCTATAAAAAGTAATTGCTTTTTCAACTTCCTTTATTCTCTCAATATCGCCTGCATAGGTAAGCTTATCAATAATTACTATCTTGTATCCTTTTTTTACACCATGACGCGCAAACTCGCTTCCTATAAATCCTGCGCCGCCTGTAACAAGAATTTTATTCACACCATTAACCATCCTCTGTCAAGGCTGAAGCCCTGAATTACGGTTTTGCAACTCAAACCTTAAGAACATGGCCTGAACTTGTTTCAGGGTTTAAGCGCTTCTGCGCCCCACTCACAAATCTGTCAATAGCATCTTTCCAATCCGGAATCCTCTGGTGTACGGCCTCTGAAATTTTAGTATTGGACATAGCGGAAAAATAAGGCCTCTTGGCAGTCATAGGAAAATGATTTGAAGTTACAGGAAGCAATAAATTGCAAAGTTTGAGTTTTTCAAAATAATATCTGGCAACCTCATACCTTGAAGCATATCCACTATTGGTCAAATGATATAAACCTCTAATCCTCTTTTCTATTGCCAACATGGTAATCATTACAATATCCCCTGTATAGGTTGGGACAGATACCTGGTCGCATACTATCTTAAGCTTATTATCTTTCCTTGCCAATTCAGTTAGCTTATAAAGAAAATTTTGTTTGCCGTGCCCAAATACCCAGCTCACCCTGAATAACAGGAAATTGTCGGTTCCTTCTATCAAAAATCTCTCGCCAGCAAGTTTGCTTTTCCCATAATTATTAATTGGATTTGGGACATCATCTTCTGTATAGAAATCTTCTTTTGTCCCATCAAATACATAATCTGTGCTGTAATGGACTAACAATGCATCATTTTTCTTACAGGAGAATGCCAGATTTTTTATTCCGGCGGCATTTACCTTGAATGCTGCATTACAGTCATCTTCAGCCTTATCTACTTGATTATATGCGGCGCAGTTTAAAACTATGTCAGGCTTGGAGTGTAAAATGGCCTCTGAAACAGCATTCAAATCAGATATGTCTAATTTTTCTTTATTCAATGCCGTTGCCTGATAACAATCGGCCTTTTCCAGATACCTCTGAAACTCCATTGCAAGCTGACCGTCAGCCCCTGTTATAAGAATCTTCATCTTGGCCCCTATCAATATGAGAAATTGTTATCAGCATCTTTTAATAGAGGAAGCCTTTTATCCTTTTCTGAAAGAATTGGATTCTCAACAGGCCATTTGACCTTTATGTCATTGTCATTCCAGATGATTCCTCTCTCATTATCACGAGAATATTCTTCTGTGCATTTGTATATGACCTCTGCAGTCTCGCTGAGAACAACGAAACCATGCGCAAACCCAGGAGGTATATACATCATAAACCTGTTTCCTTCTGAAAGCTCAAGGCCAATCCACTGGCTATATGCATGAGACCCTCTTCTTATATCAACTGCAACATCAAATATTCTTCCTTTTAAACAATACACCAGCTTACCCTGTGCCATAGGGTTCTTCTGAAAATGAAGGCCTCTTAAGACATGCCGTTTAGAGTTAGAGTAATTATCCTGAGCGAAATATTCTTTTATCCCTGCATTGGCAAACTCTGAATACTTATAGGTTTCCATAAAAAAACCCCGCTCATCTTTAAAAACATCAGGTTTTATGAGCAGAGAGCAGGGTAAAGATAGTTTCTCGAATTTAAAAGGCATAAGGGCTCATCACCTCGCCAAAATCTTTGGCCGTAAAATCAATGTCTATTTGGGGGTTTGGTAAAATAATTTATTTGACCATATTTAAAAGATATTGTCCATACCCGTTCTTTTTAAATTGTTCCGCCAGTTTTAAAAGTTTCTCTTTGGTTATATATCCCAATGAGTATGCAATCTCTTCTATGCAGGCTATCTTTAATCCTTGCCTCTTTTCTATGGTGGCGATGAACTCCCCTGCCTCAAGAAGACTTTCATGCGTCCCTGTATCAAGCCATGCATAGCCCCTGCCTAACAGTTCAACCCTGAGCTTCCTCTTTTTCAAATACGTCCTATTTACATCCGTTATCTCAAGCTCGCCTCTGTT
Organism: Deltaproteobacteria bacterium; assembly: GCA_016219285.1. Lineage (GTDB taxonomy): Bacteria > Desulfobacterota > GWC2-55-46 > UBA9637 > UBA9637 > JACRNJ01. The sequence goes on along the minus strand of JACRNJ010000047.1, from coordinate 4,252 downwards.
GGAAGGTTTAAGATTTCCGGCAATATCAATAACATCATTATCATAGAAATAGAGTCCTGTTACTGCATAATTTGATTTAGGACTTTTAGGTTTTTCCTCTATGGAAATAGCCCTGTCATCCTTATCAAACTCAACCACGCCATATCTCTCAGGGTCATTAACATAACTGCCAAATACTGTTGCCCCTCCTGCTGCCACACCCTGAACAGCCTTTTTAAGCAGCTCTACCAGCCCGTGACCATAAAATATGTTGTCTCCAAGTATGAGACATACATTGTCTTTGCCTATAAACTTAGCCCCCAGTATAAATGCCTCTGCTATGCCATTGGGATTGGCCTGCTCTATGTATGAAAAATTCAAACCCAGATGAGAACCATTGTCAAATATCTCTTTAAATCTCGGCAGGTCCTGGGGAGTTGATATTATAAGAATATCCCGTATCCCTGCAAACATCAACACAGAGAGCGGATAATATATCATAGGCTTGTCGTATATCGGCAAAAGCTGCTTGCAGACACTCTTTGTTACAGGATAAAGCCTTGTTCCGCTTCCGCCTGCCAGGATTATGCCTTTCAATTTAACACCCCCTCGGTTTCAATAATCTATCTGCCCAATTGCGTTTATTGGATTTTATAATAGTTTATACCAGACCACTCTATGTCAATCCCTATTTCTTTAAATGATGCCTCAACAAAACCCCTTACACTATGGGTCTCTCCGGTTGCAACCACATAGTCATCCTGCTTATCCTGTTGCAGCATCAGCCGCAGGCCGGATACTCAACAAATAGAGGAGCGCGAATCCCGCTATCATCAAAACTCCGGCAAAACGAGGGTGTCTTTTTAAAAAGATGATGCCGTATGCCATCATGAGTATCAGGCTGGCAGGTGGCAAAAGGATAAAGAGAATAATCTTTGACAGTATGAAAACCATGCAGATAATCCTTGTTTATTCCTGAAAAACAATCTCGTTTATCCTTATACCATATTCCCTGAACCATCTGCCAATTTCTTTTTTCTAATATCCTTTTATAGGGCAACAGGGTAAAGTTTTATCAGTCTAACCAAAGTCAGGAAAGGGTAAAGAAAAATTGATGTTATCGGGCGGGATAAAATAACAAGACATGTGAACAACGCATGGCGCCCAGATCACAGGGCCACTGGCCGGACATTTTTAAGCAGAATAATCTTATAAATTTGCCAACACCTTAAGTCTTCTTATATTCTTAAGCTTTGTTACAGCTCCTTTTTCTATCTGCCGCACCCTTTCCCTGCTTACACCAAGCCTGTCTCCTATCTCCTGCAGAGTTAGGGAGGGTTCTTTCATCATCCTGTTTTCTATGACATATCGTTCTTTCTTTTTCAGAGTTGAGAGGGCATTTAATATCTCATCTTTCACAACACCTTGCTCCTGAACAACCAAAACAGCATCCTCCGGGTTAAGTGACGTATCGGGAAGCATGTCAAGGTAAGTATTCCCCTCTTCCCCTTCATCAGACAATATGTGGTTGTCCAGAGAAAGGTCGCGGTATTCGGCATTCTCTCCCTTTGCCCAGTCACCTGTAGCCAGATTCCCGGCATCAGTTTCAAGCCTTGCGTCTGATGACTTGTGACTTGTGTCTTGTAACTTGCGACTCTCAAGACGATAAAAAAGTTTCTTTTTAAGGGCGGCAGCGCCTTTATTAACAAGATTCCAATTCTTTAGTATAAACGCCTGAATATGAGACCTTATCCACCAAACTGCATAAGTGATAAGGCGGCAGCCTTTGAAAGGGTCGAATTTCTTTACCGCCTTCATAAGCCCGATATTCCCCTCTTGTATAAGGTCAGCCAGCCTGAACCCATACTCCCTGTACTCCATTGCAATCTTCACAACAAATCTTAGATTTGAGGTTATAAGTTTATGGGCAGCATCTAGGTCATTTTGCTTTCTTAAACGGACAGCAAGCTCAAACTCCTCTTTCATTGACAGCAGAGGGAATCTGTTTGCCTGAATAAGATATGATTGAATAGAATTTGATAATGCAATCTGTGTCATAATTCACACCTGTCATGTAAAAATATGATGGCAATATTACCGGCTAAACCTTGACATCAGTCAAAATTGAGACAGCATATTGGCAAATCTTTTTAGGGGTTCTCAACATGATATGAATGAGCTAAGCAGAGAGATGGGTGGGGCAGAGGCATTGCTTTGTTCTGCCCCTCTCTTTTAACCAACCACATACTTTATAAGCGGGTTTGCATATAACAGTATCAATGCAATAACCAGCACATATATAGCCAGAGATTCTATCATTGCCAGACCTACAAGCATTGTAGTCATTATCTTTCCGGAAGCGCCTGGGTTTCTTGCAATACCCTCCAATGCGCCTCTCACAGCATTCCCCTGTGCAAGACCTGTTCCAAAAGCAGCTATCCCCATTCCAAAACCAGCGGCTATGGCTATTGCTGCGAAGAATGTAATGCTCCCTCCTGATGACTTTGCACCTTCTTCTGCGGCCATTGCAACTGGAACATAACCTGCCAGTAAAACAATTGCAATAGCAACTGCGAATAATAATTTTTTCATCCTTACCTCCTCTTTTTTAGTTATCAGTTTTCAGTTATCAGTTTTTGGTTTACTATTTACTGATAACTGTTCACTGTTCTTAATGCGCCTCTTCCAATGCGCTTCCAATATACATCATGCTGAGCAAAGAAAATATAAATGCCTGAATAAATGCCACAAGCACGCCAAGGGCGGTGGAAAGCGCCAGCAGTGGATATGCCAGCGGCATTAACAGAAGCAGCACGCCAACAATAAGTTCATGTCCCATAATATTTCCAAAAAGACGCAGCGACAAGGAAACAGGCCTGACCAAATGGCTGATAGTTTCCACAAATATCATCAATGGGGTCATAACTATCATAAGGATAACGGGAAGTCCTCCAATCGGTCCTATAAAATGCTTTAAGTATTTAAAACCATGTTCTTTTATGCCTATTATATGGGTAGCTATAAACACAATTACAGCAAGACCAGCCGTGGTATTAAGATTTGCTGTAGGCGGAAGCATGCCTGGTATCAGGCCTAAGATATTTGAAATAAGAATATATATGCCAAATGTCGCAATAAAAGGAAAATATTTCTTGCCGTGATGCCCCATGGTCTCTTCTACCAAATTCTTCATGCCTTCGACAAGAAGTTCTACAACACTTTGGGTAACGCCATTGGGAATTAGCTTTAATCTTCTTGAAACAAAATAACCAAACAGGCCAAGACACAGAATAATATAGAGCATTATAGCGGTATGCGCCGGCAAATGAAACAAAGGGAGTATAATCTCTGGATGCATATCAGACCAATTCCTTTTTTGCAAGATATATGGCGGATGCCATTGTAGCTGACATTATTATGCTAAAGCCAATTATAAGCCCTACAGGATTTGCAAGATTTTTTGAAACCAATACACCCACAACAAAGATTGTTGCAAAAAACCTTATATAATATCTTTTCATAATAAACAGATGCGCCTTCTCCGGCCTGAATAAAAAACCGCTTTTTACAGTCCTAGCCATTATCGAAAGATTTATTATGCCGATGGCGGTTCCAATTAGAACGCTTATAGCCGCGAAGAGAGAAGCTGCCATTGCGCTGACAATAAAAGCAATTGCCGAGACAATTAAATTTCCCAATCCAACCTTCATAAATATTGGATAGAGCGCATTGAAATTAACCGTAATAGATTTAGAAACCATATCTCTTTATCAATACATAGATATTTCTGAAACCTGCTGCTATGCCAATTAACAAGAACACTATTGTAAACCATGGTTTGGTAGAAAATAACCTATCCAGATAAACACCTATATATAGACCTACAAATGTAGCAACTACCAAGGATGTGCCAATAGACGACATCCATAACATCCTTTTAAGGAGACCCCTATTGTTATCTTCGCCCATGGTTGCCGTAAAAAGCATTTACTTCTATCATGTATTAAAATTTAAGTCAATATTTTTTTGCCTTTTGGTAATGTAAACTTCTCTGTGTAAATTCATTGAACCATAAAAAAAGAGGGTGTATTCTCCATGTATTATCAGCAAAATAAAACAAAGGAGGAATACAACCATGTTGCACAAGGCAACGGTAAGAAATGTAAACCGAGCATTAAAAGAAGTCAATTATTTTCAATGGGAGGGGGATTTTAAGGCATTAGCAAAAGAGTCAATCAAGCAAATACTGGAAGACCGTATGGAAAATGAGATG
>JACRNJ010000004.1 GCA_016219285.1 Deltaproteobacteria bacterium | reverse complement strand
AACAGTTTCCAAACCGGATAGGATGTTAAATACTTTACCGGAACCAATAACAAGATTGCTGCAAAAATACCCTGTTCAAAAACAGAAAAGTGACATTTTCACTTTGCAAAGGGGATGACATTTTCACTTTGTATTGACAGGCTTGTTTTATCTTATATTTTATACCAAAAAATTGAATCTTGTTTTCGGCTGCCGATTTATCGTGGTTTTTAAATGCATACGATGAGAATCAAACTGATGGTTTTAGCTGGGGAATTATGCTCCCCTTTTCATTGAAAGATAAGACTCTGCCAAACTTTTAAAGCTATTTATATCGCCTTTTTTTTCAGCATCCTCAAGTCTTTTTAAAAGAAGAAAAGTTTCTTTTTTAACTCTACGTTCCATGAGAATCTTTTTACAGCAGTCTTCCAATATTTTTTTTGGCTCTTCTTTTATTGAGTTATCATCTTCAACCGAGGTTTTAAGCAGCCATGCCTTTACTTTATCACTGTGAGTAGAATCAACAATTGATGACAGTTCCACCTTGCCCCCTTGTTGCAATGCATCTATAATAAATCTGCCTGCTTCCTTTAAAAAACCTATTTTAAACATCTCTACTGTATCTTTGACAGATTCGTTATATAATTGAGGATAGGCAATCATAATTTTTATTATGGTTTCTTCTGTTTTAACGAAATCTCCTTTATTTATTATCTCAATTGCGGTAGGAGCTGTTTTGCCTCTGGCTGCTAACTTCTGACTTCTGACTTCTGACTTCTGACTTCTTATTTTTGTGGCAGCCTTTATGGTTGATAAGACTGCATCTGGTCTAATGTGAAGAATATGTGAAATCTTTTCCACATAGATATCTCGCTCTGCTGCATTTTTTATGCTTGCAACATATGGCGCAGCCTCTTCCAGGAAAGAAACCTTGCCGCTTGAAATTTCTATATTAAATTTTGCTCTCATAGAATCAAGAAAAAAATCCATAATAGGCCGGGCCTTTTGTATATACTGCGTCATTTGCACAGCCCCATGTTTCATAAGAAGGTCGTCTGGGTCCAACCCTGATGGTATGAGAACAACCCTGCTATGCATATCTTCCTCAATAAACATCGGAAGTACCCTCAATGCCGCTGCTTTACCTGCCTCATCTGCGTCAAAAAGGAGGTAAACCTCTTTTGCATATCCTTTGAGTTTTCTCAGATGATTTGATGTCAGGGCAGTTCCGAGGGTAGCAACTGTATTTAAAAATCCATATTGGTGCAGCATGAGAAGGTCGAAATACCCCTCTACCATCAATATAAATTCTTTGCTGGAGGCAGAATTCTTGGCCTGATATATACCATAGACAATTTCACCCTTTTTAAACAATGGCGAGGTAGGGGAATTTAAATATTTAGGCTGTTCATTGCCAAGCGATCTTCCGCCAAAACCAATAACCCTTGCCCTTGTATCCGTTATAGGAAACATAACCCTGCCTCTAAACTTGTCATAGAAATCTTTAGCTTTTCTGCTTACAAGACCTACTTTTTCAGCTATCTCCAGAGATATGCCCTTGTTCGAAAGAGCCCTTGCAAGACCATCTCTGTCTGCGGGCGCATATCCTATTTTAAAGGTTTTTATAATCTCAGGTTTTAGCCCCCGTTTCCAAATGTATTGCCTTGCCTTTTCTGCATCAGGGGATGTTAAGAGGTATTGGTGATAAAAATCCTGAGCCGCATAATTAGCTAAAAACATGAGTTCCCGTTGCTGTTCCTCTCCTGATGATTTTTTATCCAAGAGCGACAGGTCTATCCCAACCCTCTTGGCAACGGTTCTCACAGCCTCTGGAAACGAGAGGTTGTCCTGTTTCATAAGAAATGTAAACGTATTTCCGCCTGTGCCGCAGCCAAAGCAGTAGAATATCTGCTTTTCATCATTTACGGTAAATGACGGGGTCTTCTCTGAATGAAATGGGCAAAGCCCGATATAGTTTTTCCCATTCTTTCTCAGAGGAACATAGTCTGAAATAATCTCAACTATATTGGCTCGTCCTCTTATTTCATCTATTTTGTCCTGAGGAATCATCATAATTATTAGTTCATGCCGCCATCTTTGACATATCTGCAATCTGATAGTATAGGTTTCTAATCATGTTCAGCAATACCAGACGATTGCGGCGTATCTTTTCATCTTCCACCATAACCATAACCTTGTCAAAGAATGTATCTATTATACCCTTTAAAGATGCAAGGGTTTCAAAGACCTTTTCATAGTCGCCTTCTTTCCAATATTTGTTTATTTCAGGCGATATTCTTTCTGCAATCTCAAAAAGTTCTTTTTCATGCACATCTTCAAAAAGCGATACATCCGGTTTTTCCTGACCCATGCCTCCTGATCCTGGGCCACGTAATATATTTGACACCCTCTTAAATGCAATGACAAGGGCGCCGCAGGCGTGGTTTTTCTTGAACCTCTCTAACGCCTTTACCCTTTTCACCGCGTCGTTTATATCATACCACGGCGCTGAAAGCACTGCATCCACAGCATCAAAGGAATAGCCCTGTGACATGAGCTGGTTTCTAAGTCTTTCCTTAAAAAAAAGAAGCGCATCTCTTTTAACATCGCTGGACGCCCTTGTAGGTTTAGGGTTTAAAAGGTAAATTGACATCTCAATTATTCTGTCAATGTCTATCGGAAAACCTTTTTCAATTATTATGGCAATTATGCCGAGCGCCTGCCTTCTCAAGGCATACGGGTCCGCCGCTCCTGTAGGTATAAGTCCAACGTTGAAACATCCACAGATTGTGTCCATCTTATCCGCTATGCTGATAACTGCGCCAGGGATGCCTGAAGGCGTCTTTCCGCCTGCCTGTGTGGGAAGGTAATGCTCGTAGATTGTCCTTGCAACATCCGCGCATTCTCCTGAAATCCGCGCATACTCCATGCCCATAACGCCCTGCAGTTTTGGAAATTCTCCGACCATGCCTGATACTAAATCAGCCTTGCATAGCATGGATGAGCGGCCTATAATTAATTTTGAAATAAGTCCAGGGTCGGTTTTTTGAGGGTCATAATTTTTAGGATTGTAATTTTCTGTAAGGAAATCCCCGGGTTGTTCCTGGGCATCCATTGCGCTGCAATGACGAAGCTCACTTCCTATATAAACAGCAAGCCTCGTAAATCTCTGTGTCTTTTCATACGATGTGCCGAGTCTTGCCTGAAACACAACATCCTTCAACGTTTCTACTCTGTCCTTGAGCGGAATTTTTATATCTTTGTCAAAGTAGAATTTTGCATCGGAGAGCCTTGCCCTCAAGACCCGCTCATTCCCCTTTACAACAACCTTTGGTTCCTTTGCCTTTGTATTTGCAACGGTTATAAAATATGGCAAAAGATTGTCATCTTTATCAATGACAGAAAAGTATCTCTGATGCTCTCTCATGGCATTTACAACAACATCCTTGGGAAGGATCAGGAACTCCTTGTCAAAGCCGCCGCGCAGGACTATCGGATATTCCACAAGATTTGTAACCTCGTCTAACAGCCCTTGATCTTGCAAAATAAACCCCTGAACGGTCTTTGCCTCTTTTTCAATGCCATTTTGTATAGACTTTTTCCGCTCTTCTATATCAGCAATGACATAAGAGGCCTTTGTTTTTTTAAGGTAATCCTTAAATCCTGTTACTTTGAATGGCTGCGGTTTCATAAATCTGTGACCGTATGAAACTTTCCCAGCCTTTATATCTCCGACCTTGAACGGAATTATGTCTTTGCCTAACATTGCCACTATCCAGTGTATTGGCCTTGCAAATGCTATATCACTATTACCCCAACGCATAGCCTTTGGAAACAATGTGCCTCCTGCTATGAGTTTTGGCAGAACATCTTGCAGTATATCTTTTGTTTTTTTCCCCTTAACCACTTTTTTTGCATGAATATATTCGCCCTTTTCAGTCTGGACAATTTTCAGGTCTTCTACTTTTATACCTTGGCTTCTTGCAAAACCTTGGGCAGCTTTCGTTGGCTTTCCATTTTCATCAAAAGCGGCGCGTTTTGCAGGTCCAGTTGTTTCAACAACAGCATCTTCCTGCTTTTCAGCCACGCCTTGCACATAAATAACAAGTCTCCTCGGTGTACCCATGGTGCGGATACCTTGAAAAGAAATCTTTGCATCCTTTTCTAAGTAATCCCCCAAATAATTCTTTATTGTATCTAGGGCTTTTGGTATAAATCCGGCCGGTATCTCTTCGGTTCCTATTTCTAAAAACAGGTCTTTTACTTTTACCACAGAAAACTCCTGATTATTCATTTATTAAAATATTGTAAAATTAACAAATATTGCTGTTGAAAGCAAGGTTTGTTTACCCAAAAATCAATGTCTATTTTGGGGTGGGCCAAAATCAGATTCAGGATTTTAAGGGATTTTACACTTATTGCTTAATTTGCGATTAATAAGCTATAATCAATCCAAATGCTTCTTGGCGCACATATGTCCATTGCAGGCGGCATGGATAAGGCCGTAGAACGAGGTATGGCCTTATCCTGCACCGCCATTCAACTATTTACAAAAAACTCAAACAGGTGGAATGGAAAAACTCTTCAATCTGACGAAGTAGCAAGATTTTTAGAACTTAAGAAAAGGAGCGGAATCAGTCATGTTATTGCCCACGATTCATATCTTATCAACCTTGCATCAAGCAGCGCCACACTAAGGGCGAAATCTATTGCAGCGCTCATAGACGAAATGGAGCGATGCAGAACCCTTGAGATTCCGTATATTGTCATACATCCAGGGGCACATCTTGGGTCGGGGGAAGATACAGGCATTAAGAATATCACCGACTCATTAGACATCATATTGAAAAGAACGGATGGGTGGGGTGTTGACATAGCTTTAGAGACTACAGCAGGACAGGGGACAAATATTGGCTATATATTTGAACATCTTTGCCGCATAATGTCTGGTGTAGAAGAGAAAGATAGGGTCAAGACATGCCTTGATAGTTGTCATATCTTTGCAGCTGGCTATGACATTGGCACCAATGAAGGTTATCATAAGGTGGCTAATGACTTTAACAGGTTAATCGGCTTTGACAACCTGGTCTGCTTCCATGTGAACGACTCAAAGAAAGGACTTGGCAGCCGGGTAGACAGGCATGAACATATAGGTAATGGCTGTATAGGGAAAAAGTTCTTTGAACTTCTGATGAATGATAAAAGGTTTAAGAATATCCCAAAAATTATAGAGACGCCAAAAGATAAAGATGCGAAAAACGACAAGGTTAACCTTGCCCTTTTGAAAAAGATGGCTGGCGATGCTGCAAGCTGAAAAAATACTGACAAAGGAAAAGTTATTAAACGGATTTATTTTCTACTTTTGAGTAAACATAATAACAAACAACCAATAATACTACAATAACAGCATGTACACCTAATTGTGCTATCCCACCCCACCACTCTGTCTCGCCCATAGCCAGTCTCATTTGCACAATCAGGAGTCCTCTGATGCTGGCTATGACTCCTATAAAAATAAAGGGGTTGAGCGAAAATATGTGGCGGGTTAGCTGGCGCTGAACCTGTCTGAGAAGCTCCATGATTATGAGGACAAACATCAAATCGCTGATGATATGAGAAATTGAATGTTGTGTAAAATATATAAAATCCGACGCCACTTCTATTAACAACAATACGGCAACGCCGACTATGCCGAGGCCGACCAGAATGAGAATAATATCGTCAATATAAACAAGCCAACGGTTGATACGGTTGATAATACCAGACGTTCCAGATTGGTTTGACTCCTTCAAGAGAGACTCCTTGCTTAATTTTGGATTTATGCGTTAAAACTGAAAGGGGTTAGATATTAAAAAAGTTCACCACAACACAATTATAGCAGATTATCTGCCTTGTTCAAAAGTTTTAATTATGAGATTGCAGATTATCTAATAATCCACAAGATTAAAGTAGATTAGATTGTCATCAATCCCTCGGCACTTCCAGCATCATGTCCAAAGCCTTCTTTGCAGGAATTCTTATCTCCTCAGTCACTTGCACTATCCTATCCATTCCCTGCAAAGCTTCTAAAACATCTTCAAGTGTAATGAGTTTCATGTTCGGACAAATCAAACTCTTTGATGCCAGAATAAATGTCTTGTCAGGATTTTCCTTTTTCAGCCTATAAAGTATGCCCATCTCTGTGCCAATAATTATGGTCTTTGCCTTTGTCTCTTGTGCAAATTTATACATGCCTGATGTGGAGCATACATGGTCTGCGATATCTATCACCTCTGGCCTGCACTCAGGGTGGCAGGCAAACACTGCATCAGGATGTTTTTGTTTGAGCTTTAACACCTCTGCCGGCTTCAATTTTTCATGCGTGGGGCAAAAGCCGTTCCACCATTCCATGTTTTTCTTTGCTGTCCGCGCAACATACATGGAGAGGTTTCTGTCAGGTATCATATACACGCTATCTGATTTTACAGAATTTACAACCCTTACCGCATTTGCAGATGTGCAGCAGATATCGCTTAATGCCTTTACCTCTGCGGTGGTATTTACATACGCAACAACCGGCGCTCCCGGCCTTTTCTCCTTTTCCTTTCTTAAATCCTCTGCTGTTATCATATCCGCCATGGGACAGCCCGCATCAAGCCTCGGAAGTATTACTCTTTTATCAGGACAGAGGATGGATGCGCTCTCTGCCATAAAATGCACGCCGCAGAATACAATCGCATCTGCATCCGACTTTGCCGCAGCCTGGCTCAAAGCCAAAGAATCGCCGCAGATATCAGCAGTAGCCTGCACCTCGTCTCGCTGGTAATTATGCGCAAGCATGAGGGCGTTTCTTTGTTTCAATAAAGCACGGATTTCTTTTTGGAGTTCTATGGTTGGCTTCATAAGACAGACTATGGGCTAATAGGCTGTGGGCGATTTTCCCTCTCGCCTCTTGCCTATAGCTTGTTTTTTTATTTGGCGAGCCTCTCTTGGAGGAGTTTATTTAGCATTTGCGGATTTGCCTGGCCCTTTGTTGCCTTCATGGTTTGGCCGATAAAAAAGCTAAAAAGCTTTTCCTTTCCTGCCTTATAGTCTGCCAACTCTTTTGGGCTGGCTGCGAGCATATCGTCTATCACCTTTATCAAAGCGCCTTCATCTGAAACCTGGACGAGTCCTTTTCCCTTTACTATTGATTCAGGGTTTTTTCCTGTTTTATATACCTCCTCAAACACCTCTTTTGCAGTTTTTAAATTGATTGTACCTGCATCAACCATATTCAAAAGCTTTACAAAGACTGAAGGTTGAATGCTGAATGCTGAAGGCTGCGCTATATCCTTGCCATCCTCTTTCAATAATCTCAAAAGCTCTCCCATAATCCAGTTGGACACAACCTTAGGAGGTAAAATTTCTTGCCCCTTGCCCTTTGCCCCCTGCTTAAAGCCTGCAGGGGCAGGCCCTTGCCCCTCATATTTTTTTACGCAATCCTCATAATAATTTGCCAGTTCCTTTGTTGCAGTCAGGACTCCTGCATCGTATGACGGTATGTCGTATTCCTTTACAAACCTTTCTCTTTTTTCTGCCGGAAGCTCAGGCAGAGTTCTCTTGATTTCTTCTATCCACGTCTCGTCAATCTGCAAAGGAAGAAGGTCCGGCTCAGGGAAATAGCGGTAATCATGCGCCTCTTCCTTGCTTCGCATGGAAACAGTTATGCCTTTGTCGGAATCAAAGAGACGCGTTTCCTGAATGACCTTGCCGCCGTCTTCAATAACCTCTATTTGCCGGTTTATCTCATATTCAATGGCCTTTTGAATAAATCTGAATGAGTTCATATTCTTAAGCTCTGCCTTTGTGCCAAATTCCTTCTGGCCCACAGGCCGTACAGAAACATTTGCATCGCAGCGAAAGCTCCCCTCTTCCATATTGCCGTCGCATATTTCGAGATAAACAAGGATGTCCCTGAGCGCCTTGAGATACTCCACTGCCTCATCGGAAGTGCGTATGTCGGGTTCGCTCACAATCTCAATCAAAGGCACTCCTGCCCTGTTCAGGTCAACAAAGCTGGAGTCTGCATCTTCATAGCTTTCACCGTGGAGGAGTTTGCCTGCGTCCTCTTCCATGTGTATTCTGGTTATTCCGATGCGCTTTTCTGCGCCATTTACTTGAATATCAATATAACCCTTCTGTGTCAGGGGTTCATTATACTGGGAAATCTGATACCCCTTGGGTAGGTCGGGGTAAAAATAATTTTTTCTTGCAAAGATGCTTTTATCGTTAACCTTGCAATGCGTTGCCAGAGCCATCTTTACGGCATACTCAACTGCCGTCTTGTTGAGAACGGGCAGAGTCCCCGGCATACCGAGGCATACCGGACAGACCTGCGTATTTGCCTCTGCGCCGAATTTGGTTGAGCATCCGCAAAAAACCTTTGAATTTGTCAAAAGCTGGGAATGGACTTCCAGACCAATAACTGCTTCGTATGACATTTATAACCTCAATTGTGAAATTTAAAAACAGAGTAAAATTAACAGATATTGCCGTTGAAATCAAGATACGATTCAGATAGTCATATTTGTATTTTCAACGCGAACCCCTTAATATTTTCAAAACTTCCGTCACTGACCTCGTATTTAAAACATCCTTTTTTTCAAGCCAGCCGCGCCGTGCTGTATGCACGCCAAATCTTATATAATCAAGATGTTGTCTATTATGCGAATCTGTAGATATTGTCACCATAACACCCATGTCTTTGGCAAGCCTGCAATGGCTGTCATTTAAATCAAGCCTGTCAGGGTAACTGTTTAGCTCAAGCATTACACCGTATTTCTTTGCAGCCAGCAGAAGCCGTGGCATGTCAACAGGGTATGGTTCCCTTACCCCAACAAGCCTGCCGGTTGGATGTGCAATAATATTTACAAGTCCTGTTGCCATTGCCTTCTCTATTCTGTCCGTCATCTCTTCCTGTGTCATATTGAATTTGGAGTGAACAGCAGCTACCACCACATCCAATCTTTTAAGAACATCTGCATCCAAATCAAGTGAGCCATCCGTTTTTATATCAACCTCAGCGCCCTTTAATATCCTGAAGCTTTTCAACTGGCTGTTTATCTTATCTATCTCTTTTGTCTGCTTTAAAACCCTTTCTTCATCCAGGCCATGGGCAATGCCTACTGCCTTTGAGTGGTCTGTTACAGCGATATACTCATACCTTTTTTGAATAGCATACGCAATCATCTCTTTTAACGTATGAATGCCGTCGCTCTCGCTTGTATGCATATGCAGGTCGCCTTTTATATCCTGAACCTCTACGAGTCTTGGCAGTTTATCTTTTTCAGCGGCCTCAATCTCACCCGTATTCTCCCTTAACTCAGGCGGTATGAGCGGCAGACCCACTGCCTTATACACATCTTCTTCACTCCTTCCTGCAAGCCACTTATCCGTCCCCTGATTAAAGCCTTCAGGGGCAGGCTTTTCATCAAACACGCCGTATTCACTTACCTTAAGCCCCATCCTTTTTGCCCTGTCACGAAGGGCAATGTTATGGGCTTTGGAGCCTGTAAAATACTGGAGCGCAGCGCCAAATGATTTTTCATCCAGCACCCTCACATCCACCTGAAGATTGCTCCTGAGCATGACCGTTGACTTTGTATCGCCCTTTGCAATAATCTCTCTCACATCAGGGTATTTTACAAACCTGTCCATTACCGGAGCGCCTTTCTTGCAGGTTACAAGTATATCCACATCGCCGATTGTATCCTTCCACCGCCTTAAACTTCCGGCAGGCTCTGCCTCTATAACACCAGGGATTTTTTTTAGATAGGCTACCAAAGGCTCTGCATAAGCTAATGCGAGGGACAACCTGAAACGTCCCTTTCTGCCTTTAAATTCTTGTATGGCCTTCAGTATCTTTTCTTCCGTCTTTTCCCCCATGTGCGGTAAGTCTCTGAGTTTCCCTTGTCGTGCCGCCTTTTCCAATTCCTCAATGCCTTTGATGCCAAGGCTGTCATAAAGAAGCTGAACCTTTTTTGGCCCGACACCGGACAACTCCAAAAGCTCAAGAAGCCCGGGCGGCAGTTCTTTTAAAAGCTTATCATGAAATTTGCATTTGCCGGTTTTGAGCATCTCAACAATCTTTTCATGGATGCTCGTGCCGATACCTTTGATATCCTCAAGCCCTTTTTCATCTCTTTCAACAATAGACCGCAGGCTCTCCGGCAGACCGCCGATTACAAGGGCGGCATTTCTGTATGAACGCACCCTGAAGACATCCTGTTTCTCTCCTCTTATTTCCAGAAGGTCTGCGATTTCTTCAAAGGTTTTTGCTATGTCGACGTTTTCCATAGATTGGCCATCCCTATTTATCCAGAGGACTTCTCACACCTAATATATTCTTTGAGGCAGCATGGGTATAAATCATTGTAGTTCGAAGATTTATGTGAGCAATCAACTCCTGAATCGTCCTGATGTCATATCCGTTTTCAAGCAGAAAACTATGGCGCAGAGTATGCACAGAAGCCTGTTTTGTTATCCCTGCCTTTATTACCGCTTCCCTATCCACTTTCCCTGAGCGGACAATCACAAGCCCCTGTTCAATATCAACATCTTTTATTCATCTAAACTGATTCATAGCGATACTTGCCATCCCACTTGCTGCACCTTGGCTGTACCTGACATTCTCTGCAAAATGGCACAGGGATGGCGGTACCGTCTTTGAGGACTCCCGTTTGCATATCCATTGTATAACCATTGGCATCAAATGAGAGTTCACCGCCCAAATCCATACAACTTTTCATATTATCTACTTTGTCCTGCGGAACTTCAGGATGAACATTCTTATGCCAGAAATTTTTTATTGATGGTATTCTATTGTGATCGCCAAAACCGATAAAATCATCACACTTGCTGCTGTCTAACCAGTATGGCTCCTGTTCATTATGGATTGCCCCTGCCGGACAGGATAAACGACAATCTGAACAGCCATCACATCTTTCCCAATATTGTAAGTTCATTCGTTCAGGGACAGGCCATTCTATGATTTTATCCTCGAATCCAATTACACAGATTTTCATATCAAAACCAAATTTATTGCCATAGATAAGAGAGTTTTTGGCTCTTACCCCCAGGCCGGAGAGAATGGCAGCCACTTTAAAGTTTGTGTAGATGGGAAACCAGTTTTGCAAACTACTCTTTTTCAGGATGTCTTCTGCCTCTTTATAAATAGAGTAATCCCATGAATCCGGAGAATATATGGCAAGAACGATTGAGTTAACAATAGAAAAAAAATGAATATTATTTGTGTAGTCAGCGCCATACTCCTGCGCTTTCCCTTTGATAGGAGAATAGGCACATATTTTCAATTGATATTCAGTTAAGAAACCGACATCCCACTTATCATGAGGAAACAATTTTTGTATATCTGGGAATTTTACACTTCGTTCAATAGACATTTTTTTTCATACCTTTTATGATATCAATAATATCTTCCTGTTTTACCTGAAGTTTTAAAGCCCCTAACATTTAATACCTCCACGAATTTATTATAAATATATATTCTCTGCTTTTTCAGAATCTTTACACAGGCATAGAACCATGTCAAACTCAGATGGGAAATATTCTGGACACATGTCCCGCAATAACCATTACAACTCCACTCCGTCTATCCTAACCCCGCAGTGCGGACATTTTGAATGTTCCACCAAATTCTTCCGAACAGCAAAACCGAACCGTTCAATTATCTTTTTTTTGCAATGATAGCAATATGTGGACTCGCCTGGGTCTCCAGGCACATTGCCTGTATAGACATACAAAAGCCCCTCTTCAAGGCCGATTTCCCTTGCCCTGTCAATGATTGAGACAGGGGTTCGCGGAAGGTTGTTTAATTTGTAGGTGGGGTAAAATGCGCTTAAATGCCATGGCATTGTCTTATCTGTCTTATAAATCCACTTTGCAATCTGCCTCAGTTCGTTCTCTGAATCATTCTGGGTCGGGATTATGAGGGTTGTTATCTCAACCCATATTCCGAGTTGCCGCATATATTCAATGGATTCAAGCACTGGTGCAAGGCGCGCGCCGCACACCCTTTTGTAAAACCCCTCGGTGAACGCCTTGATATCCACATTGGCAGCATCAAGGAGCCCCTTCATCTCGCCAATGCATTCCTTTGTCATAAAGCCGTTGGTCACAAAGGTGTTTTTTAGCCCCATCTGTTTTGCAAATTTCATACAATCGTAGGCAAACTCAAAGAATATGGTCGGCTCTGTATATGTGTAAGATATACTCTTACAGCCTGTCTCCAATGCCTCGTGGACAATCTCCTCCGGTGTCATATCCTCGCCGATGATTTGCTTTTGATCTTTTGGCATCTGGGATATTTCAAAATTCTGGCAGTGAAGACAACGGAAGTTGCAGCCCACAGTTGAAATGGAATAGGAGTGGCTCCCGGGCTGAAATTGAAAGAAAGGCTTTTTTTCTATAGGGTCTATGTGCTGGGCAACTACCTTGCCATAGACAAGGGTATACAACACGCCATCTCTGTTCTCACGCACACCACATATACCTTTTTTACCTTCGGCAATCTTACAATGGTGAGAACATAGAAAACAGTTAACATAGTTTTTTTCTGCCTTATTATAGAGACGGGCTTCCATGCTACCTCTCCCACACCACCCTCGTCACTCTATCCTGAGTCATCTTGATTTCTAAATCGCCCTGACATGCCTTGTGCATCTTTTTGCCGATGCGCTGGGCAAGTTTTTCATGGGTTGTGGTTATTTCAACAACATTATCTCTATCTTTTATCTCAATAATCCTTTCAAGCGGGTTATATCCCGTTGCCCTCTCTTCCTCATTTTTAATAAGGTTTAATATGTCCTTTTTATGCCCCTTGAGATAATCGCCTTTCAATATAACAAAGCCTTCAGCATATCTATCCCTTATCTTCTGACAGGCAGGACACAAAATAAGAAGGGCCTTTTTATTTCCCTTTTCCCTCTGATAAAGCGCTTCGTCAATTGACCACCTCTTGTTGTGATAGATGGCATGGCACTTCTTGCACACCGCCATATCATGCGGTCCTTCCTTAGGAAGATACGGGTCATTGTAAGTATCTATCGCTTTTTTTATTGTCTTTGGTGAATACTTTTTTGTGCCTTTCATTTAAAATCCTCCTTTATAATAAAGTGTCAAAGCTGCAAAGTGTCACGGTATCAAAGAATCAATTAAGTTATGATGCTCTGTATAATCTATCTTCCATATTTGCCCATAAGTTGCCCCTCAGCCAGTATATGCCCCTTCATTGCCTTTTCTACATCCTTTTTTGTTATACCTGCAGGCAGATTTAGTTCAGTGTCAAGCGCATATATCTTAAAGAAATAGCGGTGGGCAGGACCTTTGGGAGGACATGGGCCTCCATAACCAATCTTTCTGAAATCATTTATACCCTGTTTTGCGCCTTTCAAAACCTCTTTTTGCGGTGGCACGTTTTCAGGCAGAGATGTGGTCTCCGGAGATAACCCATAGAGAACCCAGTGGTCCCATGTGCCCATGGGCGCATCAGGGTCATCACATATTAAGACAATGCTCTTTGTGCCTGCAGGCGGCTTTGTCCATGTCAAAGGCGGCGAGATATCAGCGCCATCGCAGGTATGTTTCCTTGGTATAAGACCGTTGTCCTCAAACGCAGTGTTTTTTATTTGCATAGTATCTACCTCCTTTGCAATGGTGTTATCGCTCATTAAAAATAAAAATGCAAAAAACAAAACACAAAACAACAAATAAGATTTTAAAAATATTTTTGCATCTTGATATGTGTTTTTAATATTTAATTTTTGTTTTTCCATATTTGATGCGCCTCTAATATTTACAGAATCTTTGTTACCTCATCCCTTTCAAATGTTTTCAGGTTCTTTAATTTGCCGTTTTCCATAATCTTTACCCCTTCTTTCTTATGAACAACCCTCCCTATTATTGATGCCTTTATACCACTTTTTTCAAGACCCCTGACAACCTGTTTTGAAGCCTTTGGAGAAGCGGAAATCAGTAATGAACCAGATGCAATTGCGCCAAGAGGGTCTATCCTGAAATAACTGCACAACTTATGAAATTGCAAAAAAATGGGTATCTCGTTTCTATCAACAACAATCCCAACCTTTGATGCGATTGCAAGCTCATGCAGACCTGTTGCAAGACCGCCCTCTGTTGGGTCGTGCATGACATGGATTTTACCAAATTTCGCCGCAATCCTGCTATCTTTTAAAATGCCTATGCCGGGATGCCTGATAAAGTTTTTACAGCGGTTGACAAAGGCTATTCCAAATTTCTTTGCAAGCTCCTTCTCTTTCTCTCTTGCCATAATAGATGTTGCCTCAATGGCAATACCCTTGGTAAGTATTATTACATCACCAACCTTTGCGCCACTTGCAGTTACGAGTTTATCTTTTGCAACTTGTCCGAGCATCTGGCCGATTACAATCGGCCTGTCAATGCCAGATGTAACCTCCGTATGTCCGCCGCAAAATGATATGTTTAGTTTTTTGCAGGCATTTGATAATTGAGAAAATATTTTCTCTGCCATTTTTTCACTTGCTTTACCTTCAGGCAGAAGCACAGTTGCAAGAAACCATCTGGGAGTGCCACCCATGGAAGCAATATCATTGGCATTTATATTGATAGTATACAGACCGATGTCCTCTGAAACAAAGGTGATGGGGTCTGTCTTTGCAATGAGATATTTGCTCTCTAATTCTATGACAGCAGCATCTAATCCAATACCAGGACCGACGATAACGTTTTTATCAAGGATGGAATACTTCTTGAGAAATCTTTTTAAGATATTTAAAGGCAGTTTGCCGACGGGAAGTATTTTACGTTTATTGTTTTTCAAACCTGTCTTTCAGTTTTTCCAGCACTTGCGGCAGAGTTGTATATTCCATTTCTTCAAGCGGCAGACGGTGAGGTTGAAACGGGCCGTGCCTTCGCATATACTCCGCAACATGGTTTGCCTTTTTCCTTGTCTCATCAAAACTTGGGTCGTCAAACATGTCGTGAGGCCCAATAAGCCTGCCGTTTGTAATCTGAAAGCCTGCCGCAATAACGCGCGGAGGGCCGTCAAATCGGGTTGGATTGGCCTCATAGAACGGCACAGGCATTAAAGGTCCGTGGTGCGAACCCCGCATCCACCCTTGCACAAGATGCGGGAAACTAAATGCCTCTAAAACCTCGCCGACCGCAGGCAGACCTGACTGACATCTGACAATCATAACAGGGTCATCTTTGCCAACATATTTACCGGCAATCAAGCTCAACCGTTGTGTTGATGCAACAGCGGTTATCTCTTTATCCTTCTTTCTATAGACTGAGCTTACCATATACCTGTCTGTAGCGCCTATGAGCGCCAGCAGGTAATATGATTCTTCCGGGCAGGAAAGGGTAATACTTTCTCCCTTCTTGACATCAAGGACATTGAAACAAAAACCTTCTATCATGGATGGATCAATGATAAGACCAGCAGTATTAAATGGATCGCCGAATATTTTGTAAAGCGGCAGATTCCATGCGCCAGATGATGTCTTATCCGCCATAAACACAATAATTGGCTCGCTCTTTCTTTCAACAAATTCCATCTCTGCGACACAAGGCCCCATGCCCTTTACTGTTCCTGTAAATGCGTCCTTCAACAAATCCTGGCCAGCGCCGTAGAGTTTTAATTCCTTTGCAACCTCTGTGCAGGCAGCAAATATATTCCATGCCAGTTCATGTATTGTTTTGTCATCACATCCTTTTTCATGGGTCATTATAAGCTCAAGGTCGTCCCCGCATCTCATTACATGAAAATCTACAATGACCTCCTTTCCTTTGGCATTGTTGAGTTTTTCCTTGGCTGTATCCAAAAGCGCCGGGTGAAAACTGGAATGCCCTACAAAACCGCCGACATCCGCCTTAATAACGCTTATAGTAATCTTTCTTTCCTTTGCCATGATAAATCCTCCCTCAAACTAATCTTCACTATAATTTCCTGTTGCGAGGCACCTATCGCAGATATAGATAGGCAGTCCCATCTCTATAGACTCTTCTTCTGTCCTCTCAACATCGTTTCCACACTCACAACATTTTATGATAGGTTTTTCAGTCATATAATTTGAACGGAATGCTCGCCGCAATCCCGCCCATTCAGGGCGGGTTAAGGCGAGCCATGTAATTAACAAACTCCTTGCCGAAGAGAACTACTGCCGTTTATGGGCGGAATTCTTTAGTTGATTATAGCAGAGGTTGTTGAAGTGTCAATATGATTTATTGAAATTGAAATACCTTGCAAATTAGAGACAAATACATTAAAATGCCCTCTGATATAAGCCATGGAAATGGGATGCAAACAGACAGTGGCGCATATGCGCCGATATTGCTATTGAGAGGACTACTGCTGCAAAAGCGGTATAAGATAGAATCGTATAGAGCAGATAAAAGAGGTAAAAGGAAGAAGTCCTGACATAGAAGAATGGTTTCAAGAACCCCGAAGTTGAAGATAAAGCGCTGATTCGAAAATATCAGGCGCAGAAACTCAAGCATAGTATAAAATATGAAAAATTCAAAGGTCTTGTCTATTAGAAATTATTTTCTGATAAAATTTTTATATGCACAACAATACTACCTTCGGAGTTTACTAACTGGATGAAAAGGGTAATAACTGGCTTTTTACTTGGTTCGCTATTTATTCTTTTGGTTATATACGCAACTGCTTTCTTGTTTTTTGCCATAATAGCTTTAATAATCAGTTTGGCCCTGTTTGAATATTATAAAATAACAGTTAGCCAGGACAAGGGTTTGTTGTTTATCGGAACTTTGCTTGGAGCGATAGTTCCTGTTATAGTTTATTTTATTGGCCTTCAATGGATTGCCGGCTATCTCATCGTTGCAGTTTTCTTTATCTTCACATATTGCCTTTTGATTCACAAGCAGCTTGTCTCTGTTGTCAGCCGCATAGGCATAGGAGTTCTTGGGATTGCTTATATAGCATTTCCACTTTCCCATCTTATAGCGCTCAGGGAATTGGAACACGGCAGTTTGTGGGTTTTATTGCTCATTTTGATTGTATCTGCAAATGACATATTTGCATATTATATAGGCAGAGGTATCGGAAGGCATAAACTTTCTCCTGTAGTTAGCCCTAACAAGACCATGGAGGGCGCATTAGGCGGACTTATAGGCGGAGTTGTAGCTGCAATAGCATTTCAGCATTTTTTTTTAGCGCACATTTCATTGAATGAGGCGCTGTTGCTTGCAATATTTATAGGTATATTGGGCCAAACGAGCGACCTCTTTGAATCCCTTATCAAAAGAAGCGCGGGTGTAAAGGATTCAGGAAACATCCTTCCAGGTCACGGCGGTGTACTGGACAGGGTAGACAGTCTCATCTTCCCCATCCCATTCCTATATTATTATCTTATTATTTTTCGGGTATAAAAATGGCAAAAAAACTTGCAATCCTCGGCTCTACAGGTTCTATAGGCCGGAGCACCCTTGAGATTGTCAGAAGACATCCAGACAGATTTAAGATAATAGCTCTTGCAGCAGGTAAGAATAAAGACTTGTTCAAAAGACAGGTAGAGGAGTTTAAGCCAAAGATTATATCTCTTGAGCATGGAAACGATACACGTGAACTTAAAAAGGGGTTGTCTTATTCTCCTAAAGTTTGCTGCGGTAATGATGGTTTGCTGGAGGTTGCAGCCTGCGCTGAAGCAGATATGACAGTTTCTGCGCTAGTTGGGGCAAGAGGCCTTGCGCCGACGCTGGCTGCTATAAAAGCAAAAAAAGATATTGCCATCGCAAATAAAGAGGTTTTAGTAATGGCTGGCAGGTTGGTAATGGAAGAGGTCAAAAAGAATAAAATCAACCTCCTTCCCATTGACAGCGAACACAGCGCTATCTTTCAGTCTCTTGTGGGCCATAAAAGAGATGATATAAAAAGACTCATACTCACGGCATCCGGCGGGCCGTTTTTAAACCTGCCTCTTAAAAAGTTGTCAGACATTACCCATGAACAGGCATTGAATCATCCAAAGTGGAAGATGGGAAAGAAGGTTACCATAGATTCAGCGACGCTTATGAATAAAGGCTTGGAGGTGATTGAGGCTATGTGGCTTTTTGATATGCCACCTGAAAAGATAGGTGTCCACATCCATCCTCAGAGTGTTGTTCATTCTATGGTTGAATATATTGACGGTTCTATTGTGGCCCAACTTGGGCCAACGGATATGAAAGGGCCTATATCTTACGCCCTTACCTATCCTGATGAGAGAATTGACTGCGGTATTGGCTCGCTTGACCTTTGTAAAATGGATAAACTCACCTTTATGGAGCCTGATGAAAAAAGATTTCCCGCGCTCAGACTTGCATACGAGGCAATGGAGGCAGGCGGTTTAATGCCGGCGGTCTTGAATGCCGCCGATGAAGTTGCGGTGGAGGCGTTTCTGCGACGAGAGATTAGATTTACAGATATAACCAAGATTGTGAAAACCGTAATGGAAAAATATCAAAAGCAAAAATCAAAAGCCCAAAATCCGAAATTGAATCAGATATTGGATGCGGACGGATGGGCAAGGGAAACGGCGAAAGAGATAATTACTGAAAATGAAAAGGGGAATGTTTATGTCTCTTAAAATTGAACAAAGGTTTGATACATTTTTTACTGAAACCGAACCAAGAATTTATACAACGGCGCGCGTGTTGTTCCCATGCAGATTATGATAGGAAAAAAACAAAGATATGTCTGGATTGTTGACGAGTTTAGTGATGATTCTTATTTAGAGGGAAAACATTGCAATCCGGTCGTATATGCTGATAATGTAAAGAAGCTTTTACAAGATTAGACAACACATAAGAATGGTGAAAAATTGATTACCAATCGCAAAGGCAAAATAATGATGGAGCGGGCCTGAGAGAATTTAAAATCAAGAACAAGTCAAAAGAACTTACCAATAAAATAGTAAAACGTTCTTCCTACTTCAAAACTGCCGAGCAGACCTTTACCGATTATTTTCAAATCATTCAAAAAAACAGAACAAGATCGGTCAATCAATATCTTACTCATTGGATTTATCCTTACAAAGGCAAATTCCATCCCCAGATGATTCGGGCGTTGTTAAACATCATTGGATTAAAAGCTGGAGACACTGTATTTGAGCCATTCTCTGGCAGCGGAACTACCGCATTGGAAGCGCAGTTGCTTGGGATAAATTTTATCGGAATTGACATTTCTCCTCTCTGTGTGATGCAAGGCAAGGTTAAAACAAAATCAATTTATGTTATTGACGAAATTATAAAACTGAAAAACTCTTTAATATCCAAACTCAAGCCATCGCTTTTTAATCAAGAAAAAGATTTTTATAAAACCCTTGCGGGTATTGAAAATGAACCGGTAAGAGATTTCTACGCCCTTGCAAGGCTGTTGGTTGATTATGTGGAAAATGATGCCCACTCATTGGAGGATATGGGGTATTTATTAAATGAGATAAGAGAAAATTTTGTCGGCGTGCGGGGCAAAGGAAAAGAGCGAGTTGAATTATACAATAGTGATATGAAGAAATCTTATAGTGAGATGTATAGAATTTTAAAACCTAATAAATATGCAGTGATTGTCATCGGCAATGCAACCTATCAGGGTGAGGAAGTTAAGACCGTTGAATTTACCATTGAGTATATGACAAAACTCGGCTTTAAATTGGAAAAAGATATTTTGAAAATAATATTTGGACTTTACAATGTAATGAAAAAGGAAAATATTTTAATTTTTAGGAAGGCAAAATAAAATGGCTGATAAGGATTATGTGAGTAAATTAGAAAATGTTATAAAACAGATGCTCACCCCATTAAAAGATATTCCTTTTAATTTGGTAATAGAATCTTTGACAGGCAAAAAAGTTATCCCTTTTGATTTTAACAGTCAAGAAGACAAAGAAATTTTAGATGTTCTTAAAAAGGTTGCTGTCTTCGCTGGGCAAGAGATAAACAAGAATGGCATTGAGAGCAAAAGACCAAACGAGGTCGGCAATTATATTGAGGCTTTCGTCAAGAAAGCAATGCAACAATATGGTTTAAATCCGGATGTCCCTGCTGGAACAACAGGAAAGAAAAAGGCAACGGGTTATCCTGATATTATTTTCTTTTTTAAAAGAAAACCATATTATCTTGAATGCAAGACCTATAATTTGGACAATATCTCTACAACTCAAAGAAGTTTTTATTTTTCTCCTTCCGATGACTTTAAAGTCATCCATGATACCCATCATTTTATTCTGTCCTATGAAATGTTTTTAGACGGCAGAAAGAGCGATAAAAACATTTACTGGTGCAAGCATTATAAAATTTTATCGTTAGAATCGCTATCTCTTGATGTTAAATACGAGTTCAATTCTGATAACCAGAGAATGTATTCGGGTAAAGATGGAACAATAATTTTGGATGAAGGAGAAGTTAGATAGCATTGTAAGGCATATACAAAAAAGGGGATACAATGACAACACTTATATCATTCTTGGTAGTTCTCGGCATTTTAGTTTTTATTCATGAGCTCGGCCACTTTATTATTGCAAAGCTTTCAGGGGTCGGAGTGTTAAAATTTTCACTCGGTTTTGGGCCTAAGATATTTGGCGTAAAAAGGGGCGAAACAGAATATCTCATATCCGCGCTTCCGCTCGGCGGCTATGTGAAGATGGTCGGCGAAGCAACCGGTGAAGATGTAAGCCCAACTGACAATGAAAAATCATTTGCCAAGAAACCTCTTTCAAAAAAGGCGGCAATAGTTGCAGCAGGGCCTTTCATGAACCTTGCTCTGGCATTTGCGCTTCTGCCGCTTATATATCTCATCGGAATCCAAGTTCCTGCATATTTGGATAAAGAGCCAATAGTCGGCTATGTTGTGATTGGTGAAAACGCCGATAAGGCAGGTTTAAAAAAGGGAGATTTAATAGAATCAATAGACGGCGCATATATCAAAAACTGGGAAGAGCTTAATACCGCTATCATCTCCAACCCGGATAAAGCGCTCAAACTCATAGTTAAAAATAATGGGAGGTCTCAAAATATTACATTTACCCCCGAAGCCTCTTCTCAAACCGGTGGAGGAATTAGCGGATTTTCCCCTCCCATGAGTCCTACTGTGGGCGGGCTTATTCAAGGATTGCCTGCCGAAAAAGCCGGGCTAAAGATTGGAGATACAATCCTTTCTATTGACGGGGTTAAGATAGACCACTGGATAGAACTCCAGCAGGCGATTCAGGGACAGAAGCAAGAAGCAGGAAGTCAGAAACAAGAAGAAAGAGATCAGAAGATAGAAAGTGAAAAAAGAGAAGCAGCTGCAAGACTTTTTCAGGTAAAAAGGGGGAACGAAACATTTGAGGTTCGTATAAAACCGCAGTGGAACGAAAATATCAAAGTTTATGCAATAGGTGTATCACCTCTTCAGGAAACGGTTATAAGACATTACGGCCCTGCTGGAGCAGTTGTTGAGGGGGTAAAAAAGATGGGCGAATTAACCATAATGACATTTGTAATTATAAAAAAGCTTTTTGTCGGAGAGATATCCATTAAAACACTTGGCGGCCCTTTAATGATTGCTCAGGTGGCAGGACAGGCTGCTGAGTCAGGCCTGACAGCGCTTCTTTCTCTCATGGCATTCTTAAGCCTGCAGTTGGGCATATTGAACCTATTGCCAATCCCTGTCCTAGATGGCGGTTTTCTTATATTCTTTGGCATAGAGGCGCTTCGGGGCAAACCCCTGAGCGATAAGGTTATGACCATTGCCCAGAATGTAGGCATGGGGCTTCTGGTTTTGTTGATGGTATTTGTGACATACAACGATGTGATGAGGCTTGATATCGATGCGATAAGGCGCGTTTTGCATTTGTAACGGTGTTACTTATAGTCAGCGACATAAATTTGTAGCCTGCCGATTTATCGGCGATTTTAAAATACGCCCATGGGGCGCCCAACAGAAGGTTGGGTCGGGAAAACTACATCTACTTGTTTTTATCGTTCACTATAGGACACTTAAGCGAAGTTATGCAAAAAGAAGCCAAAGCCAGAATTAAAATCAATGAGTTGCTTCAAAATGCCGGTTGGAGATTTTTTGACAACAAAAACGTAAAAGCAAACATTGTTTTAGAAAATAACGCCAAAATAAACACCCCTCTTAAATCCCACCTTGATAAGGGGGGAAATTGGGGGGTTGAATTTGGCAGCGATTTTGAAAAAACCCAAAAAGGCTTTATTGATTTTTTATTGCTTGACGATAAAAGTTTTCCGTTCGTAGTTTTAGAAGCAAAATCGGAAAACAAAGACCCGCTCGACGGCAAGGAACAAGCGCGCCGCTACGCCCAATCGCAAAACGCCCGTTTTATAATTCTTTCAAACGGCAACCTGCACTATTTTTGGGATTTGGAACGAGGCAATCCCACGGTTATCACAACCTTTCCCACCTACGAGTCCTTAAAACATTTGGAATCTTTTAAGCCAAGCTTTTCCACTCTTTCAGAGGAAAAAGTTGAAAGTGATTATATTGTTCAAACACAAAACCCAAACTACCAGAAAGACCCTCGCTGGGCAGATGAAACGCAGAGAGCGGATTTTATCAAAGAACAGGATTTGAAATTTTTGCGTCCCTATCAGTTGGCTTCAATTTATGCCTTGCAAAATTCAGCCAGAAAAGGAAACGACCGCTATCTTTTTGAAATGGTGACCGGAACAGGCAAAACCCTTGTTTCCGCAGGAGTGATTAAACTTTTCTTGAAAACAGGCAACGCCAAACGGATTTTGTTTTTGGTTGACCGATTAGAACTGGAAGACCAGGCCCATAAAAATTTCAAAAAAATCCTTCACAACGATTTTACCAGCGTGATTTACAAAGAAAATAAAGACGACTGGCGAAAGGCGGAAATTGTCGTTTCCACCGTGCAGAGTTTGTCTTTTGACAACAGATACAAAAAACTTTTTTCGCCCACCGATTTTGACCTGATAATCTCCGACGAAGCCCACCGCTCAATCGGCGGGAACAGCCGCGCTGTTTTTGAGTATTTTGTCGGCTACAAATTAGGGCTTACCGCCACACCGAAAGATTATCTCAAAAATATTGACCCGCAAAAAATCAGCGAAAAAGACCCGCGAGCATGGGAACGCCGCCAGCTTTTGGATACTTACACGACTTTCGGCTGTCCTTCTGGCGAGCCGACTTTCCGTTATAGTTTGCTTGACGGCGTCCGAGACGGCTACCTTGTCAACCCCGTTGTCGCGGATGCAAGAACGGAAATCACTACCGAACTTTTATCCGAAAAAGGTTATTCTCTGATGCTTGAAAACGAGGAGGGCGCAGAGGAAGAGCAAACCTTTTTCCAGAAAGATTTTGAACGGAAGTTTTTCTCGGAAAAGACGAATCAGATTTTCTGCAAAACATTTTTGGAAAATGCGCTCAAAGACCCGATTAGCGGCGAAATTGGCAAAAGCGTTATTTTTTGCGTCAGCCAAAATCACGCCTCAAAAATAACGCAAACTTTAAATCAATTTGCCGCGGCTCTTTGGCCCGGCAAATACAATTCCGACTTTGCCGTGCAGGTTACCTCAAATATCCCCGACACCCAGCAATTCACGAGCAATTATTCAAACAATGTCTTAAACGGACACACAAAATGGCTGGTGGGCTACAAATCCAGTAAAACCAGAGTTTGCGTAACCGTCGGCATGATGACGACCGGCTATGACTGCCAAGACATAATAAACCTTTGCTTAATGCGGCCGATTTTTTCACCCACCGATTTTATCCAAATCAAAGGGCGGGGAACGAGAAAATACACCTTCAACTATAAGGATACTGACAACGAACAGATAAAGGCGGAAAAAGAAACATTACCAAACTTTTTGATTTCTTTGCCAACTGCGAATACTTTGAAGAAAAATACAGGAAAAACTGCGGAAAGCCGTTAAAGCCGACCGCCGCATAACGCTTAAAGAATTTATTGAAAAAATCTTTGGAGGCATAGCGAAATTCAAGTCAAAAGACGAATTATTGGAAGAAGAATTTGAAAAATTTGTCGCCATTTATAAGCCATCAAACGAGAATATCCTATCAATCAAGAATTTTCTGAAGTGTTATGTCGCAGACCAAGAGTTTAGGGCAATTGTTGATAATAATCAGATACAGCGTTTATATACCTATCCAAGCTTTTCTGCTAATGAACTTAATGAATTGGGCGAGTACAAAAAAATTGTTCCTGAATATGTCAAAGATTATGTTTCCATTAACGCTTTTATGTAAAATTTACCCCGTTAGATAACTTCATATCTAATGGGGTGAACCATGTTAAATAACTCCATGTCTAACGGGTTTACCCCGTTAGATAGTTAAATTATCTAACGGGGTAAATTATGAAAAAAGATAACCAAAAATCGCATATTGTTATTTATCAAACAAAGGACGGACAAGCAAAAATAGATGTCCGTTTTGAAGGTGAAACAGTATGGCTTACTCAAAAAATAATGGCGGAACTTTTTGAGGTAACAGTCGCTACTATCAATGAGCATCTGAAAAATATTTTTGAGACTAACGAATTGGGCGAAAATTCAGTTATTCGGAATTTCCGAATAACTGCCGGTGATGGAAAACAGTATGGCACAAAACACTATAATTTAGATGTCATTATTGCCCTTGGCTATCGGATCAATTCTATAAGAGCAACTCAATTCCGCATCTGGGCAACTGCCCGGATTAGAGACTATATTATCAAGGGTTTTGCTTTGGATGACGAGCGGATGAAACAGGGCGGAGAGCGAGCGAGATACTTTGAAGAACTTTTGCAGAGGGTTCGCGACATCCGTTCCAGCGAACGCAATTTTTATCAAAAGGTAACGGATATTTACGCAACTAGCGTTGACTATCGCAAAGATGATAAATTAACGCAGGAATTTTTCGCTGCGGTACAAAATAAAATGCACTATGCCGTGCATGGACACACCGCGGCAGAAATAATAAGCGAAAGGGCTGATAGTAAAAAGCCGATGATGGGGCTTTCAAATTTTAAGGGAAAATATATTACTGCCGGTGATGTTAAAATTGCGAAAAATTATTTGTCGGAAAAATAACTCAAACAGCTTAATCTTATTGTGTCTTTGTATTTGGATTTTGCGGAATTGCAAGCTACCAATGAGCGGCCGATGAAAATGGCAGAGTGGACGAAAAAGCTGGACGAGTTTTTGAAATTGAGCGAGAAAAAACTTTTGTTTAACGCCGGCAAAATTAGCGCGGAAAAAGCAAGCGCTAAAGCAGAAACGGAGTTTGTGAAGTTTAAAAAAGAACAAGATAAAAAATACGTTTCTGATTTTGACCGTGAAGTTAAAAAACTATAAAAAACTGTAAGAAAAAATTCACCCCGTTAGATACGAAGTTATCTAATGGGGTGAACCTCGTTAGATATGTATTATACTTATATTTTACAAAGCAAAAAAGATGAAAACTTTTATACAGGTTATACCAATAACCTTAAAAAGCGCGTTAAGGAGCATAATTCTGGTAAGGTTTTGGCAACAAAAAATAGAGTGCCGTTAGAGTTGGTTTATTACGAAGCATGTTTAAATCAACAAGATGCAACTCATAGAGAAAAATATTTGAAAACTGCGTGGGGGAAAAGATATGTAAAATCAAGATTAGAAAACTATCTAACGGGGTTCACCCCATTAGATATGAAGTTATCTAACGGGGTAAATTATGGATTATCAAGAAACAAAACAAAAAATTAAAAACTGCCGCGATATTCTCGTTGGAATTGTTCCGAGTCCCGAAGCGCAGGTACAGCAAATCACCATCGCCTTGATGTACAAATTTATGGACGATATGGATAAAGAGGCGGAAGAAAAGCACGACGCGCCGCCGATGTTTTTTGCCGGCGAATTTGCCAAGTATTCATGGACTAAACTTTTATCGCCTCAGGTTGGTAATCAAGAAAGGCTGAATCTTTACGCGGAAGCGATTGAGAAAATGAACGAAAATAAGGGAATACCACATCTTTTCAGAGATATTTTCAAAGGGGCTTTTTTACCATACCGCAATCCCGAATCTTTGGGGCTTTTCTTAAAAGAAATAAACGGTTTTACTTATGATAACAGCGAAAACTTAGGCAATGCCTTTGAGCATCTACTTTCAATTATGGGAAGTCAAGGCGATGCGGGGATGTTCAGAACTCCGAGGCACATTATTGATTTTATTGTTGATGCGGTTAATCCGCAAAAAAATGAAAATATTTGCGACCCTGCTTGCGGTTCTGCGGGTTTTCTCATCTCCGCCTACAAACACATAATAAACGCAAACACAAAAAAGAAAATGGGCGATATTTTATCGCCAGAGGAAAAGAAAAAACTCATTAAAAATTTTTCTGGTTACGACATTTCGCCCGATATGGTGCGGCTTTCCAAAGTCAATTTGTATCTGCACGGTTTTCCCAATCCGACCATTTTTGAATACGACGCGCTTTCCAGCGAGGAAAAATGGGACGAAAATTTTGATGTAATGCTTGCCAATCCGCCGTTTATGTCGCCAAAGGGAGGAATACGACCCCATAAAAGATTTTCCGTGCAAGCCAACCGCTCCGAAGTTTTGTTTGTGGATTATATCTTGGAGCATTTGCGGCCCAATGGCCGGGCCGGCATTATCGTGCCGGAAGGCATAATTTTTCAATCCGCGACGGCATATAAAGCGTTGCGAAAATTATTGATTGAAGACGGGCTGTTGGCGGTTGTTTCTCTGCCCGCCTGA
>JACRNJ010000080.1 GCA_016219285.1 Deltaproteobacteria bacterium | reverse complement strand
TCATCAATGGATTCGGGAAATAATACGACCTGATCTCTGCTGACTCCTGTTATGTATGACACAATCACTCCTTTTAATGTTTTTTTATGGAGTCATTATATCAAATATGGTATGTATTGAAAGGAGTTTTCACACAGTCTGGAGAGGGGTTAGGGGTGTGTATTCCCCTCCTTGGAGGGGCCAGGGGTGGGTTCCTCTTGAGATGAACCATGGGTGGGTAATTCACGCCCTATAATACTCAACCAGCCTCTTCAGCTTCTGGCCTATTTCCTGCAAACTTTTTACCGTAGCCTCCACCTGTTTTGTGCTTACGGCATTCTGCATGGCCGCCTGTTTTATGCTGGCCATGGCTAAAGTTACCTGATCCATACCTACCATCTGCTGCTGGCTGGATGCCGCAATCTGAACCGCAGCCTGAGATGCCTCGGCAATGCTCTTTGAAAGCTCCCTGATAGAATCCCTTGTGCCGGCCGACTGCTTTATGCTTGCCTCTACCGCCTTGCTCCCCTTTTCTGTTGCCATTACTGCGGCATTGCTTGCTCTTTGAATATCGCCTAATATTGTCCGCACCTGTTTTGTGGATTGCCTTGACTGTTCCGAAAGGCTTTTTATTTCCTGGGCTACAACAATAAAACCCTTTCCATATTCCCCAGCCTTTGCCGCCTCAATGGATGCATTGACAGCCAGAAGATTTGACTGCTCTGCAAGGTCGTCAACCGCCGCAATAATCTCTCCTATGGCCTGGTTATGCTCGCTCAGCCGGACAATGGTTTCTGCGATATAGTTCATCTGCTCCTGTATCTGCGTTATTCCATCTATGGTTTCATTCACAAGCCTTTCACCGAATTGAAATACCTGCGCTGACCTTTGGGCAACATCTGAGACATGCCTGGCCTTTTGCGAGGAAAGGTTTACAGTCTGTTTCACCTCTTCAACTGTTGTAGTGGTCTCGGTTACAGCCACTGCTGTTTGCTCCGTGCTGGACGCAAGCTGAGCCGCTGTTGATGCTATCTGGTTTGAGGAGGATGCAAGGATATTTACCGCCTCCATGATATCCCGTATCTGCTTTCCGAGGTTTTCCACCATCCTGCAAAATGTCTGCGCCATGATGCCAACCTCATCCACCCTGTTGTCATTGGGCACATTGACAGTTAAGTCTCCTGAGGCAATCTTTTCCGCCGCGCCTGAGATTTCCGTAAGAGGCCTGGCTATAATTCTATTCAGGAATAAAGCTGTAATTATGCTGATAAAGGCGGCAATAGCGCCGACAATTACCAGGATGCCGGCAATCTGCCGTATCTCCAGTTCCGACTCGGTTATGCGGCGCTGCGCCTCCTCTTCCGCCCCTCTCACAAGCTCTGCTGTAATTGAACGTATCTTTTCAAAACGTTCGGACTGAATGCCCAATGCCAGATTTTTTGCCTCTGCAATCCTGCCTTGGTAAATAAACGGTATGAGCTGCGTATCCCTGGTTTCTTTGAAGGCCAGCCTGAGCATATTCATCTCTTCAAGTTTGCGGAGAATGGACGGCTCCTGTTTATTGCGCTCTGCAAGCCTTTGCTGGATTCTATCAATCTCTGCTGAGTTGGCCTTAATATTCTGATGCCACCGCTCCTTGTCCGATCTCTCGGATACAGACATCATCATAAGCAGGGCCAGCCGCACATCGCCCTCGCTTGCCTTTATTTCAAGAATGTCCTTTGTATTGGCAAACTCAAAGTTAAAGATGCCCTTCTGTGATTTTTCAATTGTTGATATGCCCATTCTGGCTGTTATAATAACAATTACCAATAAGGCAATTGCAGCGCCAAAGATAAGAGTGAGTTTTGTTTGCGTTGTGAGATTAACGAACCATTTCATAGGCTGTTCCTCCTTTGAAAGAATTGATTACACATTTTCATGCACAATAATATTCTTGTCTGATAAAAGCCTTGCCGCATCCATTACAACCACCCGCTCTTTTGTAACACCCTTGAGATATTGTTCCCGGATTCCGGTCAATGTTGGAAGCGCCGCCTGTAGTTCGCTCAGCCGGACATTATGTGTGCCTAAAACAGCATCTGCAAGAATGCCAATATCCATGTCATCGGAATGAAGGATGATAACCTTATTTAAATCTGTAAGCCCTTTTTCAGGAAGGTCAAAAAATCTTTTAATATCAATGACTGATAAAATCCGGCCCCTTACATTTATTATGCCAAGAACAAAGGCTGGTGTGCATGGGATTGGCGTAAGTTCAACCAGGGGATACACCTCGCGGACATACTGCGATGCGATAGCATATCTTTCATGGGCCAGAACAAACTCCACCACTTCTATATATTCTTCAGCCGCTTCATTGTCCTTTGATTCCACGGCAAGCATCTGCGCCCTGTGCTTTAGTGTCTTGTTTTTCTCCTCTGTAGTTGGCTGCAAACCATGTTCAAGGGCAGCACGGCTTTTCTCCATGCGCCGGCGGAGTTCATCCCAGTTGACAACCTTTGCATCTTTCCGCTGCGATGTCTTGTTTTCTTTATCCATACCGTATCTCCTCTGCAAACGAGAAAATCACAAACTCCAAATAACAAATCTCAAATAAATTTCAAACTACAATATCTAAACAACCAAACTATACTGATTTTACAAGAATAGAAGAAAATATTTTCTTTAGTTGTGTAGCCTCATTTAGAAGTTTCATGCCTTCTTCCTGCCCATGCTTTTCATCATTGGTTTCTACTATCAATTTTAACCAATAAGCAGATTCTTTTGCCTCCTTACGACATATCTTGATTCTCATTGCAAAGTCTTTTTTACTTAAAGCTTCGTTGGCTTCAATGTAATTAGCACCAACAGAGCCTGCAGACCTTACTACCTGCTTCACATATTCTAAATTTGAGATATTCCTTGGTAATTGCCTTACGTAGAGAGCAATATTTTTAGCAAATAGAAACGTCCTATCTTCCAAATCAAATTGTTTGGTGCTTTGAATTTGGTTCATTGAAATTTATTTGTTATTTGGTGCTTGAAATTTGGTGCTTCTCCTAACTAATACCTCATTGATTCTATAATCTCCGACAACCTTCCTGCTGTAATACCTTCTGATTCAGGTATCACCTGTTCAGCCTTGTATGCAGACAAGAGGTCAGAGGCGTTCTTCAAATATTTTCTGGATGCATTTAATCTTCCAAGTCTGGTCATAATATTGGCAATGGAAAAATATGCAATAACAAAATTCTGGTCAAGATAAATAGCCTTTTTCAGCGAATCAACGGCCTGGTCAAGCATCCCCTGTTCCTGAAGTATTATGGCAAGAAGATAATAATACGCTTGATTCAGGGTGTCAAACGATATTGCCTTTTTGCACCAGCAGAGCGCATCGTCAAGCCTCCCCTGATTTGCGCAAACCCGCGCCATAAGGGCAATAGCCCTGGGCTCGCCATGCCCATTTGAGAGCAGTCCTGCAAGCCTTTCAGACGCCTCATCATATCTCCCCTGTTCAAACATCGTTTTGGCTTGCATATATGGGCTGGGCTTTTCAATCTCATCTGCCTTGACGGCGGCTGCCTTGCCCTCCTGCTCCATTGTTTCCTGATGCGGTGTATATATTATAGGCAGCGACGAATTTGTAGTCTGCCGATTTATCAGCGATTTTAAAATACGCCCATGGGGCGCCCAACAGAAGGTTGGGTCGGGCAAACTACTTGTTTCCTGATGCAACGTATAATACGGAGCTGCCGCATGGCGGACACCTTCAACAGCCTGAGTTTTTCCAACAGCTTTTCTATGCATGACAACGTCAGGAAAATTTACCGTAACAAATTGCCTGTTTGAGGCTGTGAAGGCTTCTACCGGGCTTACAATAAGCCATCCGTTGTTAACAAGGCAGTTATAAAAACCTTTAACAACCATTTTAGCCCTTGCCGCAGAAAAATACATCAGCACATTGCGGCAAAATATTAAATCCATTGCATTTGTGTTGTTGAAAAGCGACGGATAAACATCTTCAGCCAGATTGAGATATTCAAACATTACCATTTTCTTTATTTGTGGAAGAATCTCATGGCGGCCTTGTTTTGTCATTTTGAAGTATTTCTGTTTCAGCCACGCCGGGGTGTTGCGGAAAGACCATTCAGTGTAAACCCCCTCTGCCCCCTTTTTCAAAGCACGCGGGTTTATGTCTGTGGCAAGGATGGTTATGTTCCACTCCTTCAAATCTGGAATCATCTGGCTGAGCAATATGGCAACAGAATATGCCTCTTCGCCTGTACTGCAGCCTGCGCTCCATATCCTCAGCCGTTTTTCATTGTCTTGTCTGGAGCGAATCAATTCAGGAAGTATCTGTTCTTCCAGCACGGCAAGGGTTTCCTTTTCACGGAAGAAATATGTCTCTCCGACAGTGAGATGGCTTGCAAGAATCTCTATATGCCGCTTTGTCAAGGGAGACGCCATTAGCCACCTTATAAATTCTTCAGTATCTGTATAACCGAAATCACGGGCCGCGGATTCAATGCCCTGTTCAAGGCCGTCCCAGCGGGCCTTTGGAAAGTGCAGACCCATATGAGAGGCAATGAACTTGCTGATATCAGCAAGGGTGTTTGGAGAGATATTATCGCTCATATTTTCAAATTCCGCTATTATTGCAATCCCTTAACCGCATCTTCCAACATTTTTGCTTCTTCAATGGATAAAAATCTGTCAATATCGTGAATCAGCAGCAGGCCATTTTTTAATTTTACCACGGCCTCCACATATTCAATGCCCGGCAGAATCTTTTCTGCGGAAATGATATCCTGTTCCGGACATTCAATAATATCGTGCACCGAGTCTACGATAATCCCTACAATTCTTTTTGATGTGTGCGCTATAATAATCTGGTCATTGAGTTTAATTTCAGTTTCCGGAAGGCGGAACCTCTTGCGGATATTAAAGATAGGAATAATCTGTCCGCGCACATTGATAACGCCGACAACTATCTCAGGCGCTTTAGGCAGGGAGGTAATTTCAACAGCACGGACAACCCTTTCAACAGAGGCAAGCAGCAATGCAAACCTCTGCCTGTCAAGGGTAAAGACAACAAGTTGAGCCGTGCTGGTCATGTCGGGACCTATATTCATGGCAAACCCATTACATCAACGGACACCTGCTGCACAGTGGTTTTCTGTTTCTGCAAAAATCTTTGCCTATCCTTACAATCAAGGCATGATATTCATTAAAAATATTTACATCATGGGGAATGTTTTTCATAAACAATTCCTGAAGATCGTGATAATCCTCATCTGCCTGAATGAGCCGATGCCGGGAAAAAATCCTTTTTGTATAGGCATCCACAACGAACATCGGGTGATTGCCTGCATACAGAAGTATTGAATCTGCTGTTTCCGGCCCTATGCCGTTTACCTCAAGGAGTTCCCTGCGCAATTTATGGATTGAGGCAACCGTGTTGCCGTGTTTTCTACGCCGACACGGTCGGCTTGCTCCATAAAACATCTTATTAAGGCTGCCGCCGTAACTGTCAAAGAGATAATTTAAAAAATGCTTGAGCCGCTTTGCCTTGATATTGAAATAGCCTGCAGGTCTTATATATCGCGCAAGCTCCGCATGGCTTAAATCATGCATCCTTTTTGGGCTTAAAAGCCTTGCCTTTTTGAGATTATGAATGGCCTTTTCAACATTTGTCCATGCCGTATTTTGCGTTAGTATTGCGCCGACAACAATCTCAAACTGTGTCTCTCCCGGCCACCAGCTCTGAGGGCCGAAGGCAGTAAATAGTTTTTTATAAATCTTTTTGAGGGAGTTGGATAATGCGAGGTTCTTCATATCTGTAGTCTGCCCATTTATGGGCGCATTTTAAAGACGCCGATAAATCGGCAACTACATTCATCTATAAGCTTCGGTCAACCCCTTCAGCCTTTCCACCTCACTTTTGGTCAGCATCCTGCAATCCCCAGGCTTTAAACCGCCAAGTTTTATGCCTGCAAATTCCGTCCTTTGTAATTTTAGCACAGAATGTCCAATAGCGAAACACATCTTTTTTATAAGCCTGTTTCTCCCCTCATACACTGTAATCTCTATCCATGAATTCGTCTTTGTAGCTTTGATAAACTTTGCCTCGGCAGGCAGAGTCCTGCCGCCGCGGACAGATTTCAAATCTGTCCCAAGATAAACGCCTTTTCTGAGCTTTGCCATATCTTTTTCATCAGGCACATCGCTCACTTTTACTAAGTATTTTTTGGGGATCTTGTATTTGGGATGGATTAACTTATTGGTAAGTTCGCCGTCATTGGTAAGGAGCAGGGCGCCCTCTGCATCAAAGTCTAATCTGCCCACAGGAAATAGCCTTAATCTGTGGACAGATTTCAAATCTGTCCCCACTTTCTTCACAAAGTCCATTACCGTAGGTCTGCCTTCAGGGTCTGATACCGTGCTTATAACCCCTTTAGGTTTATTGAGCAGGATATAAATTTTGGGGGCAGATTTGAAATCTGTCCCCAATGAGATTACCCTGCCGTCAACCGCAATCCTGTCCTTTTCAGGGTCAGCCTTGCTCCCCAGCTCCGTCACTACCCTGTGGTTGACCGTGACCATCCCATCCAGAATCATCTCCTCGGCCCTGCGTCTGGACGCTATCCCCGCCCGCGCCATTATCTTCTGTAGTCTCTCCTGCAATCTCTTCCTCCTGCGGTATGGTAATTTCTTTTAATGTGGGCAGGCACGAAAGGTCTTTCAAATCAAAAATCTCAAGAAATTCCTTTGTGGTGCCGTAAACCGCCGGCCTGCCCGGAGCCTCTTTCCTGCCAATAATCTTTATGAGATTCCTGTCCATAAGCGTCTTTAATACACCGCCTGAATCTACGCCACGGAGTTCCTCTATCTCCATTCTGGTAATAGGCTGTTTATACGCAATCATGGCAAGGGTTTCCATAGATGCCTTGCTCAGTTTTTGAAAACCGATTTTGAAAAGCCTTCTTAGCCACGGCGCAAACTCCGGCCTGGTCCTTATTTGATACCCGCCTGCCACCTCCTCAATGGTAAATCCCCGCCTTGATTGCGCATAGTCAACGAGCAATTCATTCAACGCTGTCCGCACCTCATCCCTTGTTTCACCTTCCAAGACATTCATAAGTTTTTCAAAACTTATTGGATGATCTGCGGCAAATATAATAGTCTCTATAAGCGGCTTTAAGCTGTCTTTGTCCATAGTTTTTACTCTATTGTGAAATTTTATGACACCTGCCGGCTGACAATCTCATTCCATTTCAGTTTATGCTCATATTTTATGGTTTTGTCGCTCTTTAAGCTTTCCACATAGTTGTCAATAAAATCATAGGGATCGTGTAAAAGCCGCAAATAATACTTGAGAGTCGGATAGATGCCATTCACAATTACTTGGCAGCCGTGGATTTTTGATATTCTGGAAACTTCTTTTGCAATGCTCCCGGCATCCGATAAATCTTCTTCTGCGGTGGTCAACAGATAATACCGTTCTATCGGATGCGACTTGAATTTTTAGTAAGCGTCTCTGATTAAATTGGTATTTATGGAAATTCCATGTTTAATCTCAACGGCTTCAAATACCCTTTCCTTTGCATTCCTCACTTCAATATCGCCTACCATGCCTGATCTTGTATCAGGGGAAGTATGCTCTTCCAATGGCATCAATTGCTTGCCCTCGAACCGTTTCAGTTCTTTTATCATGCATTGATAAACGGCATAAACAGCCAAGGTAGGCAAGCGGGAAGCCCCTCGGCATGAGTAGCCTGCTTCAAAATGTTCTTTGAGATCATGAACGATGGCCGATATGGAAAGGTTGGTAGGTTTTGCCAAGTCAATCTTTTTCTGCTCACGATACTCAACCATTTTTGCAAATAACGCC
The DNA here is from genome assembly GCA_016219285.1 of Deltaproteobacteria bacterium. Classification (GTDB taxonomy): domain Bacteria; phylum Desulfobacterota; class GWC2-55-46; order UBA9637; family UBA9637; genus JACRNJ01. The sequence continues at coordinate 45,122 of JACRNJ010000080.1, read as the reverse complement.
AATAAATATTTTTCAGGAGACCTGTTTTGATTTTGGATCAGGTCAAGCAGGTTAAGAAATGCTCTTTTCAACTCATCGGGAGTTATTTTTCCCGGGTAATGAAAATCATACGGAAGGTTTTGCTCCAGCGATCTCGTCAACCAACCGCTTTCCGCCATTGAAGGAAATTCCATTTCCTTCATAAAAGGAGTAACATATTGTGCATCAATTCCTCTGCCGGAATATCCGCCGTTCATATTATCCTGATGCAGCCGAATGTCCTGCGAGGGATTGTGCAGCTTATGAACGAGGCTTGTTATGAGAACCGTTAAAACTCCTTTGCCTTTTTCAAAATTATCTATTACCGTCTGTAAATATTTTTTCTCTTCAGTCCCAAACTCATCAAACAAATCCCGGACAATAGCGTCATTGACTATGGTCAATGCCTTTCGGTAAACTTCCTGAAGAATACCTCTATGTGGTTTCTTTTTATCGGCAGTCATTTCTCTCACCTGAAAAGCTCCAACGGTTTTCCTATCCCGATATTTTTAATCCGCTCTTGCGCATATTTGCAATATTCCTCATTGTTTTCAATGCCGATATACCTTCTGTCCAGTTCTTTGGCCGCCGCCGCTGTGGTGCCACTTCCCATGAACGGATCCAATACAATATTGCCGGGCAAGGAAAGGAGTTTTATGAGTTCTTTAATAATAGATAGCGGATAGATGGCTGGATGTTTGCATCCTTTTATTGTTTCTACCGCGCACTCTATCACATCCCTTTTTATCGGTTCGCCTTTAATTTTTATGATTGTGAAACCTTTTCTCATGAGCTGATATTTTCTGCCCCCGTCTTGCCCGCCAAACGGCTCGGAATGAATGCCCTTTATCTTCATGCGGAAGCTCTCTATTTTCCCGGATTTAACCTCCTCTATTATTTCCTGCAATTCGCAGAGGGCCATCTTCTTTTGCTCCAGTGTTAGAGCAGCTGTTTCTATGAGCTCAAAATATTTTTTTCCGATGTTATTACCTGCGGTTCGTTTGCTTTTCAATCCATTATTACTCATGTAGTCGGCGAAGTTATAACAGTAGTTGTCGTTTTTTATAAAATGAAAAAATGGTTCGGCGCTGCTCACAAGTCTTCTCTGATATTGTCTTGGTGTAGGATTGGATTTTACCCAAGTGATGCTGTTCACCAGTTTTACCGGAAATGATTTTAAAGACGCAACGGCAAATCGATATGGAATCAATTGAAGGCTTCCTTCCAAATATTTATCGCCCAGATTGAATACGATACTTCCGTCATCCTTTAAAATACGAATGCACTCCGAGAAAACCTTCAGCAGATTATCAATATACTCCTCAACGGTTTTTTCATTCCCGATGCCGCCGCCGTAATCTCTTTGTTTAAAATAGGGAGGGGAAGTGATGATCAAATTTACTGTATTGTCGGGAATCAATTTTAATATCTCAAGATTATCTCCCTGTATTATGTTATTCAGCAAATTTTGAAATGACGTTTCAATTGGTCTATATAGAACAGGGAATTCCTTGACTACAGGTTGTTTCTTTTTTATAAAATGTTTATTATAAGACCTTATAATTCTGCCGGTTGTTTTCATTTTACCGCCCTCTTACTCCTGACTTACTATCTCCGAACTCTGAATTCCCAACTCAGAACTGCCCTCCGGCAGATAAAGCCTTATGACCCCTTCCTGTTCGGACTGGTAAATCCTTATCATCTTCAGCTTTACAAGCTCCAGCATTGCCAGAAATGTTGTAACTATCATAGCCCTGCCGCTATCCGAAGGAAACATGGAGAAAAATGTTATGCCCTTTTCCTTGCCCAGAAGCTCCATTATAAAATTTATCCTATCTGCAATGGTTATATGCTCCAGTGATACATCAAAGCCTATAGTTTTCGGAACATTAGCCAAGACATGTTTTAATGCCTCTAACAAATCAAAGAGGGATAAGTTTACCAATCCCCCTTGTTCCAAGCCCTCGGTCGGCATCTGGCCTTTGGTAAATGTGTCTCTGCCGAGAATCATCATTTGTTCCAATTGGGCAGAAACCTCTTTATACTTTTGGTATTCAAGCAGTCTTCTTACAAGCTCCTGGCGGGGGTCGCCGCCCTCATCTTCTTCTTCGCCTGCTTCTTCTGAAAAAGGCAGCAGCATCTTTGACTTTATATGGATGAGGGTCGCTGCCATGAGCAGAAATTCGCCTGCCATCTCAAGATTGAGGGTCTTCATCATCTCTACATATTCCAGATATTGTTCAGTGATAACAGATATCGGAATATCATAGATATCCACCTCATTCTGCTTGATGAGGTGGAGGAGAAGGTCTAAAGGGCCTTCAAATATTTCAAGTTTGACTTTATAGGACATAAAAGAGTCAAAGGGTCAAAGAGTCAATGTTTTTACTCTGATACTATGACTCTACAATTTCAACGCCTTCCTCACCCCGGTCATGGTCTCCTGCGCTATCTGCTTTGCCTTTGCATTTCCTCTGTTTATTACTTCACTCACGACATCGGGATTCTTTATCAGTTCAGTCCGTTTCTTCTGAATCGGTTCAAGCCTTTTGATGATGGACGGAATGAGCGATTTCTTGCATTCTATACAGCCGATGCCCGCGGTCTTGCACCCTTGCTCCACCCATGTAATTGTTTCGGGTGTAGAGTAAATCCTATGAAGAAAATATACCGGACAGACTTCGGGATTTCCCTTGTCCGTCCTGCGCTGTCTGGCCGGATCTGTCATCATAGGCAGAATCTTTTTCTCTATGACATCAGGCGGGTCTGACAAAAATATGGAATTATTGTAGCTCTTGCTCATCTTCCTGCCGTCGGTGCCGAGGAGTTTGGGCGTTTCCGTAAGCAAGGTTTGCGGCTCAGGAAATATCTCGCCATAGAGGAAATTAAACCTCCTTGTAATCTCCCTTGAAAGCTCAAGGTGCGGCGCCTGGTCTATGCCAACCGGCACCATATCAGCCTTATAAATAATAATATCGGCGGTCTGCAAAACAGGATAGCCGAGAAAACCGTATGTATGCAAATCTCTGTCCTTTATTTCTTCAGTCTGTTCCTTGTAAGTTGGATTTCTCTCAAGCCATGAAAGCGGGGTTATCATTGATAACAAAAGGTGCAGTTCAGCATGTTCTTTGATAGCAGATTGTAAAAAGACAGCGCTTTCTTCAGGGTTAATGCCTACTGAAAGCCAGTCGATTACCATCTCTTTGATATTATCCTGAATATTAGATGGATTGTTATATTCGGTTGTAAGCGCATGCCAATCAGCAACAAAGAAAAAACATTCGCTCTCCCTCTGTAGTTTGAGCCAGTTTTCAAGAACGCCGTGGAAATGGCCGAGGTGCAGTTTGCCGGAAGGCCTCATGCCGCTTAAGACCCGCTTAATAGCCATTAAATACTCCGCTCATTGAAAAATGCAAATTTGAAACAAGTAACATGTCAATTTTTCTATCCTCATTGTTCATTTTGCAATTACCGCAAGGCCTAAAATCTGTCTCCGATAAGAATATTAACTATAAAGATAATTACAGGAGAAACAATGATATGGATAATATCTGTCATAATTAAAAGAATAAGTATCAGAAATCCGTAAGGCTCTATCCTCGCAAAAACCTCTGCCTGCCCTCTGGATAAAATGCCCATCAAAACCTTGCTTCCGTCAAGCGGCGGGATAGGTATAAAATTAAACACTGCCAGACCGACATTTATAATAACGCTCGCCTGAATCATCATATATGCCGGTTTCATGATAAAAGATATAGATGGGTCAAACAGCGCGCCTGATGCTAAAAGAAGTCTCAAGATAACAGCGCTGATTGCAGCAAGGAAAAGGTTTGTTATTGGCCCTGCAATGGCAACCCACATCATGCCTTTTAACGGGTCTCTGAAGTTTAAAGGGTTTACAGGAACCGGCTTTGCCCAGCCTATCATTCTGGTCAGAAAAAACACAAGGGTTCCGATAGGGTCAAGATGCTTAATCGGGTTAAGCGTAAGCCTTCCCAAAAGCCGTGCAGTAGGGTCTCCAAGCTTGTCCGCCACCCATCCATGCGCAACCTCATGAAATGTTACTGCCAAAAGCACCGGAACTGCAAGTATGACTATATCCTGGATTATTGATTCCATAAAAAAAGCCGTTACTCGTGTCCGTTAGCCGTGACCATGAAATACACGGACACGGAACACAGTCACGATTCACGGTCTTTAAGAGGTTATCAGAAAGCCTTGCTTTGCGTCAACGAAAATCTAAAAAAACCTGTCATGGTTGACACTGAAAAACAGCTGTTTGGGAGTTAAGCTAATCACCTTCCAAAACCTCATTTATCAGCTTAATGGCATCGTCTCCAGCTTCTCTATCAATCTTCTGAAGAGCAAAACCAGCATGCACAAGGACATAATCGCCGATGCCTATCTCCTCCGGCAGGAGCGTGATGTTGATATCGCGGCGAACACCATGCACATCAATGGTTGCTACAGCGCCTTTTATTTCTACTACTTTTGATGGAATTGCGAGACACATGGCTATAAATTACTTCTACCCCCCACTGATTCAGCCTTTCTATCACTGTATTAACAAGCCTGTCAAATTTTTTATTTACTGCCTCTGACATATTAAGGCCTATATCTACACTCTCAGGCTGGATGCCTACAAGGGTCATTCTTGCTGGTTTTATTCCTAAAGATTTTAAAACAGAAAACACATCAGGAAAGGCTATTTCATGTACAGACAGCTTTGCGCTGACAAATGACGGGATATCTTCATCATCAATGATTACAATTGTCCCTGGTTCCTTTTTTATATTTACCGCATCTATAATAAGGATTTTATCCATTCCCTCTATAAAGGAGAGGAGGTTAAGGCCTATTGTCCCGCCGTCAATAAGCTGGATATTTTTAGGAAAATCAAAATCTTTTCTTAATGTTTCAATGACATGAACTCCGGCGCCCTCATCCTGCAACAGAATATTGCCAAGACCTATTACAGCAATCTTTTCTCCTGCCTGAGCCTTTTTTGCCCTCATTCTTTTCCTGCCGCAGACTTTTATTAACCCTTTTCCCTTTCCCTTTTTGCCTTATCACCTTGCTTATGCTGCAACCGTATCGCCGTATTTACGCCCATGCTGTTGATGACTTTTTAAGCAGCCTGCCAGGGAGAAGCTTTTATAGGCAGCGACATAAATTTGTAGTCTGCCGATTTACCCCGTTAGAAGCTTTTCAATTGAAGATTTTGATGAAACTTTATTAACATTAACTCCCTTAAAATGAACTTCTAACGGGGTTTATCGGCGATTTTAAAATACGCCCATGGTGTGCCCAACATAAGGTTGAGCCTGGCAAACTACAGCTACTTATTTTTGTCGTTCACTATAGGTTTGCAAGCTTGCAATCTTTACTCTGCCTTTTCCACATTTATAAGTTCAACATTATCAACATTTGCAGTCATAAACTTGCTGCCAACCTGCTTAAATCTGTCAGGCGAGTCTGTGACAAAGAATCTATGAGAGCCCTGTTTAGAAGATGAGATTCCTATAATACCTCTATCCATAAGGCATTTCGCAGCATCTGCTGCTGTTTCGCGGCCCGAATCTATAAGCGCGACATTTTCGCCCATAACCTTTTGTATTACATCCTTCAAGAGCGGGTAATGGGTGCAGCCAAGTATAAGGGTGTCTATTCTATTGCTTTTAAGTCCTTTGAGGTAGTGTTCCACAGTTAGGCGCGCCACATCATTGTTCGTCCAGCCCTCTTCGGATAGAGGCACAAAAAGGGGACACGCCTTGGTGAAAATGACCACGTCCCCGCTTGTAATCTCGAAGTACCTGTCGAAATGCTTGTCCCCATGCTCGGCAATCATTGTCTTTCCGTTTCCGTAAATCCGCATTATTGCGTCAACATAGGCGTTACTCCTGATCGTGCCCTCTGTCCCTATTACACCAATTCTTTTAGTTTTTGTTACTTCAACTGCCTTTCTTGCGCCTGGCTCTATCACGCCTATTACTGGTATCGGTAGCTCTTGCTGCAGTTGGCGCAGACAATATGCAGAAGCAGTGTTGCATGCGACTACCAGCAGCTTAATATCGAATTTTAAAAGAAATCTGGCATTTTCAAATGAGTATCGTGTAACTGTCTCAACAGATTTTGTGCCATATGGCACACGAGCAGTGTCTCCAAGATAGACGGTATCTTCCCAAGGCATGACATTCAAAATTTCTTTTAGCACCGTGAGCCCGCCGATGCCGGAGTCAAATATGCCTATTGGTTTTTTGCCACGAAAATAATTGCTCATAATAACTCAACCTTATTGCCCATTTCTAGTTCAAAAATTGCCCCAAAAATCAATCGCTATTTTGGGGATTGGTCAGATGCAAGACAGTCGTAGTTTGCCGATTTATCGGCGCCTTTAAGCACGCCCATAAACTTGTCCCCAAGTGTTTTCATTGGGGATGGTCAATCTACAGGTATGTTGACCCTTGACAAATCTGTGGCTTGCCAAAGGCAAGCCCTTGGCTTTGGCCAAGGACAGCTTTGTCAAGGGTTGAGCTAAGAAGCCGCAGCGACAACACCGCAGACAGACTTTTTAGCAGCCGCCAAATACTCCTTCCCCGCCCTCCCCCAATACCACCCATTGCAAAACCCCAATGGGCTTGTCTGTTTAAGCATGGCAAGGCCTTCATCATGGCCTATAATACCGTCAATCCTTTTTCTGAAGACATCCACAATTCTTTTTGTATGCTGATACTGAGGAGAGATTCTTAGCGCCTTTATGCCGATAGCCTTTAAATCTTCAATAGGTTCGACAAGGGTATAGGTCAAGGCGCTCAAGACAGATGTCCCGTTGATAGTGAAGGTCGGCTCTCCTTCAATTGTTTTTAATGGCATGCCATCTGGATGTTGTTTGCAGTGATACCGGCAGTTAGTCTTATTAAGCCCGTAAGCTCTTGAGGTATAGCACCTCCACGAGAATGCCAGAGGCGCTTTCCCATGGGCAAATATTTCAGCGTCTATGCCTGTATTCTGGATACAGTGGTTCACTGAATCCCTTGAAAGCTCAACTGGAAAGACCACCCTATTGACTCCTATACTTTTAAGAAATTCTATTGAAGGCGCATTGTAGGTGGCAATGTGGGGGCCGGCAATGATTTCCGATTTCCGATTTCCGATTTCCGATTTGATATTAAAAACCGACATATCATTTGCCTCAACAGCAAAAGGCAGCTGTGCAATATCTCTCACTAATTTTAACTCTTCCTCATTGCTCACAACTGCAAGGCTTGAGACAACAACCTCTTTGCCTGCCTTTTCCAGCTTCTTGCCAATAACCTCTAATTCTTTAACAGTCAGCCCATTCTTCTTTGCGCACACTACCTCGCCGAGATAAACCATGTCTACAGGCATGTCTGCAACTTCATCATAAAACCTGAAGAGGTCTTGTTTTTTCCAGTCAAATAATATCGGGCCAATGGTTAACTGCATATTCAAATCTACCCCTCACCCTCCCATCTCCCGCAAGGGGAGAGGGAGATAATTATGGTAATTTCAACCTCTCAAAAACTTTTTTAATTTCCTTTGTTACATCTTCTTTACTTTTCCCCTCTATATTCTCTATGACAAAATCAGCATACTTAATCTTTTCCAATAATGGCATCTGGCTCGCAATACGTTTTTTTGCCTCAGCCATTGTGAAGCCGCTTCTTTTTATCAACCGTTTTATCTGTGTTTTCTCGTCTGCATATACCACAACAACCTTATCCATTTTTTTATTAAGCCCCGCCTCTATCAAAAGCGCTGCATCCACTACAATAACTGTCTTTGGATTTTTAGCTTTTATGGCTGCTATTTCTGCGTCTATCTTCTCCCTTATCCTCGGGTGTGTTATCTGTTCAAGCCTCGTTCTGAGCTCTGGATTAGAAAAGACAATACTGCCGAGAACCTTGCGGTTTATTGTCTGATTAGGATGGAGAATTCCTTCCCCGAACTCTTGAATAATATCCTTGTATGCAGGAAGCCCTGGCTTGACTACTTCCCTCGCTATCTCATCGGCATCAATGAGATATACGCCGAGCCTTTTTAATTCTTTAGCCGCAAGGCTTTTCCCTGATGCAATGCCGCCTGTAAGGCCTATTAACATAATACATCCTCAAATATTTTTATTCTCTCAAAACATGAATGGCGATGATTAAAGCGTCTTATAAAAAATACGGGATGTCCCTAATTTTTAATTTTAATCCCGATCCCAGCTGCCACAAAATATACCTCATCCGCTGCTTCCGCTATCTTCTGATTTGCATAGCCGGCAATGTCTCTGAATTGCCTTGCCATCGGATTGTCAGGGACAATACCCATGCCCACCTCATTGGAGACGATAATGATGTTAGCCTTTGATTGTTTACATGCAGAAGCAAGCTGATTGATGTTTTTGTATATAACTTCTGACTTCTGACCCACGATAGATGCATTCTGGGGCAAACCCCTGACTTCTGACTTTTTGTGCATCAAATTAGAAATCCACAACGTCAAGCAGTCCAGCAATAACACATCATTCTTTTTACCTTTTCTGATAACGTCAATAACATTTATCGGTTCTTCTATTGTTGTCCAATTATTGCCCCGCCCTTTTTTATGTTTCCGAATCCTCTCCGTCATTTCTTTGTCAATGGCCTGGGCTGTGGCAAGATAGAGCCTTTTATCAGATCTTGATTCCGCCAGCTTCAATGCATATGCGCTCTTCCCGCTTCTCGCGCCGCCGAGGACTAAAATCAGTTTGGATCCCCGCTTAAAACCTGCGGGGACAAGGTTCTGAGTTTGGAGTTTGGAGTGCTTTTTTTCTGACTTCTGACTTCTGACTTCTGACTTCTGACTTTTAGTATTCAATCCCCTTCCTCGCCTTTACATTATTGTCAAACGGATGTTTTATCTTGAGCATCTCGGTAACATAATCTGCCATCTTAATCAGTTCTACCGAAGCATCCCTGCCTGTCAAAACTACTTCAAGCCCTTCCGGCCTGTTTTGTAAAAAAGAAATCAGGGCGTCTATATCCAGCCAGCCGCCTGCCAAAACACTGTTAATCTCATCCAAAACAAGAAGGTTTATATCATGGGAGGCAATCCTTTTTTTGACTATCTCAAAGGTTTCAATAATGGACTGCTTGAGCAATCCCCTATCGGTCTTTTCCTTTGTAAATATGGGATGCCGTATATTGGAACGGATAAGTTCTATCTCAGAAATCTTCTTAAATGCTTCTTTTTCTCCCGATGATGCATTATCAACTTTAAAGAATTGAACAAATAAAACCCTGTGACACTGGCCGGCAGCCCTTACAGCCAGACCAATAGCAGCAGTTGTCTTGCCCTTTCCTTCGCCGGTATAGATATGTATGAGACCTTTTTGCATAAACGTACTTGATTCCACAGCTTTTCAGAAACGATTACACCGATTAACCGAAAAATGCATTTGGTTTTATTTTTTGGGTGCAAACGCCTGCCTGTGCCTGAGTCACTGCAGACAGGCACGATTTGAGCCAGAGACTGCCCCTGAAAGTTTCTATCAGGGGACAAGGAGAAGCGGGTGCCCTCTGGGCGTGGATAAAACGGAGCATATTCTTTTATGTATGGTAGCTACCCGACATAACCTTCTGTTGGGTGCCCCATGGACGTTTTTAAAATCGCCGATGAATCGGCAACTACACTGTTTGGCCAAAACCTGCCCGGAAGGGTTTTATCAGGGGGATTGCGTTTGCCAGAAAATGCAATTACATTTTCCGGATGTATGGCAATCAGACTATCAGGTTTAAACAGAATGCGTCAAGAAAAAGTTCTGAATTTCTGAATTTTCCCTTTGACAATTTTTTTTCTACTTGCAATAATTGCCCAAGTTTACAAACTACAATAATGCTGCCGTATAAATAATCAAAAACTGAAAAATCCACTTGCAGTTTACGGATGCAAGAAATGAATTGATGACATATAAAAACTTAATGGCAAGAACAAAAAAACTGATAAAGGACATGTGTGACATTGAAAAATAAAAATTTAAAGATTACACCGCTCCATCAAATCCATAAAGGACTTAACTCAAGAATGGTTCCATTTGCTGGCTGGGAAATGCCTGTGCAGTATACAGGCGTAATAGATGAACACCTTGCTGTCCGCAAGTCATGCGGACTTTTTGACGTAAGCCATATGGGCGAAATAGAGATATCCGGTCCAAAGGCCATTGAGGCCGTTCAAAGCGTAACAACAAACGATGCCTCTGAACTTAAAGACGGCCAGGTGCAGTATACTCTTATATGTTATCCAAACGGCGGTGTTGTGGATGATGTTACACTTTACAAATTCAGCGATACAAGATATATGTTTTGCGTAAATGCCTCCAATACAGAAAAGGATTTTAACTGGATTAAAGAAAATGCCGGCAATATTGCAGAGGTAAAAAATGTAAGCAATGATTTTGGCCAGATCGCTGTTCAGGGGCCTCTATCGCAGGAGATTTTACAAAACACTTGCAATCTTGATTTATCTTTAATAAGGTATTATCGTTTCCAGCAAGGAAATATTGCAGGTGTGGATGCAATTATATCCAGGACAGGCTACACCGGTGAAGACGGCTTTGAGATTTATATGCCGTGGGACAAAACAATAGATATCTGGCATGGACTTATGGAAGCAGGCGGTAAATTTGGCATAAAACCTGTTGGCCTTGGAGCAAGAGATACCTTAAGATTAGAAATGGGCTTCCCTTTATACGGAAATGAACTGAATGAAAATACAACACCCCTTGAGGCAGGCCTGCATAGATTTGTGAAGCTGGACAAACAATATTTCATTGGCAAAGGCGCATTGGAAAAACAGGCAAAACAGGGCATAGATAAAAAACTGGTTGGTCTTGAGATGAGTGAATCAGGCATACCTCGGAGCCACTATAAAATCCTTGCAAAAGGAGCAGCGGCAGGCGAAATAACAAGCGGAACGATGTCGCCGTTCCTCGGCAAGGCAATTGGCATGGGTTATGTGGCGCCGGAATTTTCTTCTATCGGAACGGAGTTAAAAGTAGAAATTAGAAATAAGATGGTGTCGGCTATGGTTGTAAAAACTCCGTTTTACATAAGAAACATGGCTGTAAAGGCGGCAAATTAAAAACACAGAGAGGTTATAAGAGCTTGTAGGGTGGGCTGCGCCCACCTTTAACAATAGCCTAACGGCAATGGTGGGCGCAGCCCACCCTACAAAACTGATAACTGATTGCTAAAAAGAAAGGAGAGGAGATTATGGAATTTCCAAAAGATGTAAGATACACCAAAGAACATGAATGGGTGAGGGTGGAAGGAAATGTCGCTACCGTAGGGGTTACCGACTATGCCCAGGATTCACTTGGAGATGTTGTTTATCTTGAACTTCCGGGCGACGGAGCAGCAGTAACAAAGGATGAGACATTCGGCGTGGTTGAGTCTGTCAAGGCGGTATCTGACCTTTATTCGCCAATCAGCGGGGCCGTCATAGAGATAAACGATGCGCTGGTTGACAGTCCTGAGGTTATAAATGACGACCCTTATGGAGATGCGTGGATGCTGAAGGTAGAAATGAGCGCCCCTGCAGAATTAAAAGAACTATTAACAGCAGATGAATATAAAAAGTATGTGGAGGAGGAGAAGTAAATTTACAAATTACGATTTGCGAATTACGATTTAAAATCCAAAAAATTATAAATCCCAAATCGTAAATCTGAAATCGTAAATCTAAAATTATCATGTCCTACATACCCCATACTGAAAAAGATATACAGGAAATGCTCAATGCTGTTGGCGCTGCATCTATAGAAGAACTGTTTAAGGCCATTCCAAACAACTTGAGGCTTAAAAAACCGTTAAACCTTCCTGCCCCGCTTGTTGAGCAAGAGCTGATTAACGAACTGACCAGCTTAAGCAAAAAAAATGCCACGGTTGAAGAGTATATATCCTTTCTTGGCGCAGGCGCATACCATCATTACATCCCGAGTGTTGTAAACCATCTCATCTCCCGTTCGGAGTTTTATACTGCATACACACCGTATCAACCCGAAATAAGCCAGGGCACCTTGCAGGCTATATTTGAATACCAGACGCTTATATGCCAGCTCACAGGCATGGAAGTTGCCAACGCCTCCATGTATGACGGCGCTTCTGCAACTGCTGAAGCAGTTTTGATGGCGCAGAGAATTAACAGTAGAACAAAGGTTATATTAAGCTCAGGCCTTCACCCTGAATATCGCGAGGTAGTTAAAACATATCTCTCAAAAAACGATAATAATGTAAAAGAAGTTCTTTATTGTACAGAAACAGGCAGAACATTAGCTGGGGCAGTAGAAAAATCGATTGACAATGATACATCATGCGTTGTTGTCCAACATCCAAATTTTTTTGGCTCTCTTGAGGATATAAAAGCCATCTCCGATGTTGTTCATAAAAATAAAACCATCTTTATTGTTGCAATAACAGAGCCAATATCCCTTGGCCTTTTGAAGCCGCCGGGAGAGTTTGGGGCAGATATTGTAGTAGGTGAAGGCCAGTCATTTGGCAACAGCCTAAATTTTGGAGGCCCGTATCTCGGCTTTTTTGCAACCCTGGAAAAATATTTAAGGCAGATGCCCGGAAGGCTCGTAGGTGAGACCGTTGATAAGAATGGTAAACGCGGCTTTGTTCTGACCATGGCTACGCGTGAGCAGCACATCCGCAGGGAAAAGGCTACATCCAATATCTGCACAAATGAAGGACTCTGCGCTTTAGCAGCAGCAATTTATCTGACAGCCATTGGCAAGAACGGATTAATGGAAATGGCGAGGCTGAACCTTTCCAAGTCAGAGTATCTGAAAAACAGCCTTGCAAATATAAAAGGCATAAAGACTGCATTTACTGCGCCTACATTTAATGAATTTGTAATAGAGTTGGAAAAAGAACCTGATGCTGTAGTAAAGGCTATTTTGAAAAAGGGCATCATAGCAGGGCTTCCGCTCAAAAGATTTTATTCCGAGCTTTCAAGGCACATACTTATATGCGCAACTGAGATGAATACAAAAAAGGATATTGATAATCTTATAGAGGAGCTTTCCAGGACATGAAACCCCAAAATCCGCAATTAGATGAACCTCTCATCTTTAAAAAAAGCTCGAAGATGAGAAATGGCATCTCTATTTTAAAATCGGATGTTGGTGATGTTATCCCGGGAAATACTATTCCAAAGGAATTATTAAGAGAAGATATAAAGGACTTTCCGGAAGTTTCTGAGATAGATGTCGTCCGTCATTTTACAAGGCTTTCTCAGTGGAATTTTGGCGTTGACACAGGCTTTTATCCCCTCGGCTCCTGCACCATGAAATACAATCCAAAGATAAATGAGGATATTGCGAGACTTGCGGGATTTTCTAAAGTTCATCCATATCAGTCTGATGAGCTTAATCAAGGCGCTTTACAGCTTATGTGCGAGCTTGAGGAATTTTTATGCGAGATAAGCGGAATGGATGCGGCAACGCTTCAGCCTGCGGCAGGCGCGCACGGCGAACTGTGCGGCATGTTAATGATAGCAAAATATTTCAAGGAAAAGGACAAACCGAGGAAAAAGGTAATTATACCTGATACGGCACACGGCACAAACCCTGCAAGCTCTAATCTCGCAGGTTTTACTGTTGTTTCGGTAAAGGAAGAAAATGTGGGAGTTATAACTCCGGAGGCAGTGGCATCGGTAATGGATGAGGATACTGCGGCCTTGATGCTTACCAACCCAAATACCATCGGACTTTTTGAGAAACATATAAAAGAAATTGCAGAGATAGTTCATAAAAAAGGCGGTTTTATATATTGTGATGGAGCCAACCTGAATGCCATCATGGGCATAGCAAAACTGGGAGATATGGGTGTCGATGTGATTCAGTTTAACCTGCATAAAACCTTTTCAACGCCGCACGGAGGAGGGGGCCCTGGCAGCGGGCCTGTCGGCGTGAAGAAGCTCCTTGAACCATACCTGCCCAAACCGAGGATAATAAAGAAGGGTAAAAGATTCAGCCTTGATTATAACAGACCCAAAAGCATTGGAAGGCTCAAGGCATTTTATGGTAACTTTGCCATTATGGCAAGGGCATACAGTTATATAAGAGCTATGGGACATGACGGCCTTAAAAAGGCAAGTGAAATGGCTGTGCTGAATGCAAATTATATAAGGGAAAAACTAAAAGGTCATTACTATCTCCCCTATAACCAGACCTGTATGCACGAAAGCGTATTCTCTGACAAGTTTCAATCCGAAAAAGATGTGCATACTATTGATATTGCCAAGAGACTTATGGACTATGGTTTCCACCCGCCCACAATCTACTTTCCGCTCATTGTATCCGGCGCAATTATGATAGAACCAACAGAGACAGAAACAAAGGAAACATTGGATAGCTTTATTAATGCGATGATAAGTATTGCACAGGGGACCAAAGACAATCCGGATATTGTTAAAAATGCCCCGCACACGACACAGATTGGCAGACTTGACGAAACAAGGGCGGCAAGAAATCCGATATTAAGATGGAAAGGGTAAAGAAATTTACGAATTACGATTTGCGAATTACGATTTAAAATCGAAAATCGTAAATCTACAATCGTAAATCTTTCATGGGAGGTTTTTATGGACAGAAATTTGGCTATAGAGGTTGTGCGGGTTACAGAGGCTGCGGCATTAGCCAGCGCAAGGCTTATGGGGAGAGGTGATGAAAAGGCCGCTGATCAGGTAGCTGTAGATGCTATGCGGAAGGCATTAAACTCAATCAAGATGAAAGGCACGGTGGTAATAGGAGAGGGTGAACGGGATGAAGCACCAATGCTTTACATTGGAGAAAAGGTCGGCTGTGGAGACGGCAATTCAGAGGAGATAGATATTGCATTAGATCCCCTTGAAGGGACTACTATTACAGCAACAGGCGGGCCGAATGCGCTCTCAGTTATAGCCATCGCTCAAAAGGGAAATTTTCTTCATGCTCCAGATACATACATGGAAAAGATTGCAGTCGGTCCGGAGGCAAAGGGGGCAATTGACCTCAATAAGACGCCGACTGAGAATTTACATAATATTGCAGATTGTAAAAATGTCAATATTGAAGACCTTACAGTTATAATATTGCACAGACCAAGACATAAAGAACTTATAGATGAGGTAAGAAAAGCAGGTGCGCGGATAAAACTTATCCCTGATGGAGATGTATCGGCAGCGATTGCAACTGCCAAAGAAGAAAGCGGGGTTGATGTGCTTATGGGTATTGGCGGTGCGCCTGAAGGGGTTATTGCCGCAGCAGCGCTGCGCTGCGTTGGCGGCGATATGCAGGGCAAACTCAAACCTAGAAATGATGACGAAATAACACGGGCAAAAAGAATGGGCATAAAGGATATAAACAGGATTTACCGCATAGACGAGCTTGCAAAAGACGATGTGATGTTTGCAGCCACAGGTGTTACCGACGGCGATTTTCTCCGCGGCGTAAGATTTTTCGGCGGCGGCGCAGAAACCCACTCTGTTGTAATGCGTTCAAAAACCAGAACTATCAGATATATAACAGCAACACATCATTTTGAGAACAAGCCGAACTATTAACCGTAAAATAGTGATTAAAAACCTCGCTGCTTTACAAACTGTGATTTGGCTGCTCCCAGATAGAGACAATCGGGGACAGGCCGACTTCGTTATCGGCGCATTTTTTTACGCTTCACAACACACCCCTTTAGTCCCCTCTCGATAGGGGATTTAGGGGTGTGTTGTCCTGTCAGCCAACTTGCCCTTGACAGGTGAAACGTCTGTCAAGGACTTGCCCTTGACTAAACTAAAGTTTTGTCAAGGGCTTGCCAGTTTACCCAAAAATCAATGTCTATTTGTCTATTTTTGGGCCTTATCTTTATAGTTTATCATGCCTGTGTTTCCCTTCCCGTAATCCTGCCACTTCTCTGCCCACATACTTGACCAGTTTATTCAAACCCTCCCCTGTTGCAGCAGATACGGGAAAAACCGGCATATTTTTTGCCTTAAAAAATTTCAGCAGCATGGGAAGCCTTTCTCTCGCTTCTGTAACATCAACTTTATTTAAGGCAACGACTTGAGGCTTTTTTGCCATATCAGGATTCCATGCATTAATCTCTCTATTTATTATCTCAAAATCCTTTTTCGGATCCCTTTCTGTCTGAGGGGAAATATCTATAAGATGGATAAACAGGTTTGTCCTTTCAATATGTTTTAGGAATTTCATGCCGAGACCTTTTCCGGTATGTGCACCTTCTATAAGCCCCGGTATATCTGCAACGATAAAATCCTTGTGTTCCCCAAATTTTACAACCCCGAGATGGGGCTGCAATGTTGTAAAGGGGTATTCAGCTATCTTTGGTTTTGCTGCGGATATATGGGATATCAAGGTGGATTTGCCTGCATTCGGGAAACCTATTATGCCGACATCTGCCAAAAGTTTTAACTCCAAATTAAGCCATCTTTCTTCACCCTTTTCGCCGGGTTGGGCAAACTTTGGGGCCTGATAGGTTGAACTAACAAAAAAGGCGTTGCCCTTTCCTCCCCTCCCCCCTTTTGCGATTGCAATGCTTTGGCCATCTACAGTCAAATCAGCTATCACGTCAGCTGTTCCTGCATCTTTCACAACCGTTCCTATGGGAACACGTATGATAACCTCTTCTCCATCCTTGCCTGTGCAATTACTTCCCTGACCATGCTCTCCCCTTGCTGCTGCATAGTGCTTTTTATATTTAAAGTCTAAAAGGCTTGCAAGGCCGTTATCTGCAACAAGCCAGATATCCCCGCCTTTGCCTCCGTCTCCACCGTCAGGCCCTCCCCGCGGGATATACTTCTCTCTGCGGAAACTTACACAACCCCTTCCGCCATCACCGGCCTTGACATATATTTTTGCTTCATCAATAAATTTCACCTGAAAATCTCCCCGGGCTTTCATCGTCCTTATATGAGTCAGCAGCTCATGTAAGTTTCATAGAGAAAATAAAAAGGCGAGAGACATCAGGGTTATCCCTTTTGTTCTCGCCCTAAACAGTGCTATAGAGAATAAATCAGGTATAGGCTTATATAAAATATTTTTGCCATGCTGCAACAGTTTATATCGGCAAAATATTTACCTGCTTTTTACTACCCCTATCCTCGTATTGAACAACACCTTCAACCTTTGCATAAAGTGTATAGTCCTTTCCAAGGCCTACATTCTGGCCGGGATAAATCCTCGTTCCCACCTGACGAACAAGAATACTTCCAGCAGAAACAAGCTGGCCTCCATACCGCTTTACACCACGCCTCTGGCCGTTACTGTCTCTGCCGTTTCTAGAGCTTCCTCCTGCCTTTTTATGAGCCATTTCTTCCTCCCCGTATAAAGCAAAAATCAGAAAAGAGAAACCAAGAAAGAGAAAATAAATTAAATACTCACTCTTTTCTGATTCCTAATTTCTCATGCTTGTTTTTATGCCTTTATCTCTTTTACTCTGATACTTGTGAAACTTTGTCTGTGACCAATCTTTTTATGGAATCCCTTTCGCCGCTTCATTTTGAACGCAATAACTTTCTTGGCCTTACCCTGTTCTATAATCTCGGCAACCACCCTGGCATTGGCAAGGATTGGCTGCCCTACCTTTACTTCTTTATCAGTCCCAACCATAAGCACATCTTTAAATTCTACTTTACTGCCCGCATCACCTGACAACTTTTCTACCTTAAGAATATCACCCTCAGAAACAGTTTGCTGTTTTCCACCTGTTCTTATTACCGCGTACATCTTTTTGTCCTCCAATTTCTATTAAATCTATAAAAATCTTGAGTTGCAATTTCTCGTATTTGAGAAACTAAAAAAGCCCTGCAACGTTTACTTCCCAATAAGCAGGGCTCACAATGGATAAACCGTATTAAAAATTATACCGCAGAAGAGATAAACTCTTTACCACTTCCATTTCTTGATCGCGTTTATCATAAATAACATCTGTCTTTATCTCAGGCACATTTAAAGTTATTTTACCATGCTCTACCTCAGCCAGCGCTTTAGTAGAACTGGCCATACCAATCGCAGCGCCTGCTATGATACCTCCGCCTGCGCCATATGCTAAATAATTCCAATTATCAGATGGTTTATCGCTAATCAGCATAAATGCAACACCTATAAGGGTTCCAACAGCGCCGCCATAAAGCGCATCTGTAAAAATATTCCTCATCATTACAGCATCATCCGCTAAAACAGACTTGGAAGGAATTATCTGAACTGCAAGTAATATTATAAGTGTAAATATGATTAATCTTCTGCGCATTTATTCCCCTCTCAAACACCAAAAAAATATTTTGATTTAAATTATATTGGATACTTATGGTATTGTCAAGAAAATCTTTGCTCTAAAGAAAGAGAAGCCTTCCTCACAGGGGAAATAAGATAACTGGCATATTTATTTGTGGGAAAGGGTGGGAAAAGATGGGGAATTAAGGGATATTATCAAACCAAATTTGATTTTTATAAAGACGCCGCTGCATTTTTTTACCGCCGCCGGTCTACACTAACCTTCCTATATTTTTATGCCGCGCCGTGGAACTACCCTATTATATCTTTTTCCCGTCGTCAAGGATTTTCCAGCCCATCTCCTGCATCCGCCGGGCGAGGTCTGTCCGCCCCGCCCTTTTATTCAAGCCCCTCTTTTCTTCGCAAACACAATATTATAAAGCTGTTGTAGTTCTTTTTTTGTAAGGTCTCTAATAGAATCCTTTTTATAACGCTCATATATATAACCATCTAAAGCCTCTTTAGTCCAGCCTAATTGATTTCTTGCCGCTGCAAAAATAGCAGATTGAGTCTTTTTACGCCACTCATCTTCATTTGTCCGCTTCTGTCCTTTTCTAATTCTCCCAATCCATTGCATAAGGTAAAGTTCTGCCATTTCAAACTGCCACTTTTTAATTTCTCTATAATAAGTAACCCACATCTTTCTATTTAAAGCGTTCCAAACAGCGCCATAAGTCTTCGGCTTCTTTTTTACCTCCTGTTCAAGGGCAATAACATTATTAACCAATTCTTTCAATCTATTTGACTGCTCGCCTGTAATATCATCGGGACCTGGCTTATATTCAGTCTTCCGCCGTATTACGGTATTCATATAAACATCCCGTCCGGCTACAGCAACCCCATGACTATTTTTAATCTCTACATGACTTATAGGATGAAGTTTAGGATTATCAGATTTTACAAGTTCATCCAGCTTTAGCCCCGCTAATTCAGCAATCTTTAATAAGTCATCAACTCCAGCCAATGTGCTGCCAGATAAATATCTGCGAAGCGTGGTGTTTGGGATGTTGAGCCTTTTTGCAAGCCCTTCCTGATTCTCTTCCAACACCTGCATTAATTGGAGTAACACATTAGATATCCTGTCTTTGAGCATATAATTTCCTCCATAAGTAACTTTACTAAAAAAAATACTTGATAAAAGCCAGAAATGGCTTTATACTTATATCCATGTTGTTACTATAAGACAAAAAAATAGCATAAGGGGGTGAAAAGATGTTGTTACCATTAGACAAAAAAATACAGCTTGAACTTATAAAGAAAGGCATCAAAGCTGCCCGGATTGCCCGTAAATGCGGGGTATCCCGCTGGACGACATACGCTGTGATGCGCGGAAAAATCAAAGCGCTCAAGTATAGAGAGGCTATATGCGAGGCAACCGGCCTGCCGCTCTCCATCTGGGACGAGATAGACAGGGATAAGAAGGAGGCGTAACTTTTTAAAGGATGCGTTTTATGGAACAAACAAATCTTCCTGTTTTGGCTTCGGCCCATGGGATTGACCTTTTGGGTCATCAAAACAGTCAGTGGGTGGACGGAGAGATAGTGGGTATTAAATGCGGGTACCAATTCCCTGCCGAGTCTATCCGCAGACTTTACAATAGGCATAAAAACGAGTTCAAAGAAGGCGAGACCTCCCGAGTCAATTTGACTCGGGATGTCGGCGCTTCCGGTCGGTCTAAAAGGGGGCATTATATAACCGGGCTATCATTTCAACCTTTCTGCCCTCACAAGGGGCGGAAAAAGCGGATGCCTCACAAGGGCGTTCCGCATACCCCCCGATAAATACTTCGGGGGCAATCTCGGGGGGACGGGTTGTCTTGGCGGATTGGCCGTCCCTTGGTTTTAAACTTGGTTTGAGTTTAGCAAAATTCAGAGAGGTCTGTAAAGGCTAAAATGGGAAAAAGAACAGGCATGGGCAATTCAAACCAAATCAGCCTTTTTGATGTGATAGAAAAACTCAAAAAGGACACTGATAAACAGACCACAAAGGCAGGCGCATTTAATATTGATGTGCGTTTGAGGCATCTTATTTCAGATGCAATTAAGAACTCACCCCTTTCAAGAGATATCATTGCAGGCAAGATGAGCGAACTGACCGGCATGGAAATTAGCAAATCAAAATTAGACAGCTGGACAGCGGAGGGCAAGCCCTTGACAGGCATCCTGTCTGTCAAGGGTTAGCCCTTGACAGACAGAATGCCTGTCAAGGGTTAGCAATGATGCGGGATGAAGCCGTAAAGGAGATAAAGAGGATGGGCAGCGAACACAACATCCCGCTCATTTTTTTTGAGGAGACTGCAGGCATGAAGGAACTGCTTGACGACATGCGGCTCGGCGCAAATATCAGACTCGGTTTTAAAGAAGCAGGGCGGGTTTTGGAAGATGAATTTTATAAAAGGTTGTTGATGTAAAAGGAGGCAAAGATGGACGAAACCGCAGCACAGGTCAAAGAGAAAAAAACCGACTACACGAATGACAGCCAGCAAAACCTGATGCGTATCGCAGAGTATCTGGCAGCGGATGTATTCAAACCCACGACCATAAAAGATATTGCCGCCAAACAGCAGGTCGGCATCGGAGATATAGAGAGCGCGATGATACTGGAGTTGTCGCAGGAGTCTGCCGGTTGCGGATATGAAGGCGGTAAAAGAGCGGATCAGGGAGATAAATATAATGAAGTGGCTTGAAGGTTTAAAACCTGATGACTTGCCCGGGGATTTGAGACTGGTAGCCAACCAGTGCGGCATGGAAGTTGCCATCAAGCTCGCCGAGAAAATGGGTTCGGTAGGTATATACATCCGTCCTATAGACAGCCTGATTGCAAAGAAAAAAGAAGAATATATAAAAAGACATTATAACGGCATAAACCATAAAGAGCTTGCGCTGCAAACGGGTATCAGTGAGAGATGGGTCTATGAGATTTTACACAGAGAACAAAATAAAAAACAGATATAATAATTTTCTTGCATTGTTCAAAAGACATTCCCTCTCCATTTTCCCTATAATCACATCGCTTCTTTCATTTCCTCACCTCAGGGGACGGCGAAAGCCGTCCCCGCCTCTATCTCAAACCTAAAGGTTTGAGTTACAGTAACTCAAGGCTTTAGCCTTGAAAAGGGGTTAAAAAACATGTCCGGCAATTTTGAACGCGCAATAGATTTTGTTATAAAACAGGAAGGCGGATATGTCAACAATCCCGCCGACCCCGGAGGAGAAACAAACTATGGCATTTCGAAAAAGGCGTACCCGGCGCTTGATATTAAAAACCTCTCACAAGACGCTGCTAAAGAGATTTATAAAAAAGATTACTGGAGCAAGGCCGGCTGTGAGTCTGCGGAGTGGCCGATGTGCGTTGTTATCTTGGATGCGGCGGTTCAGCACGGCGTTTCACGGGCGTTAGAATTCAAAACGCTCGCCCGGGATTGGACTGATTTTATTTTTTTAAGGATCAAATTTTACAGCAGCCTGAAAAGGCCGGTGTTTATGTGCGGCTGGATGAACAGGATGGTGGAGCTTTACAGGATATGCCGGTAGGGGCTACAACCCCCTATCCCCCTTAAAAAAGGGGGAATAAAAAAGGACTATCAGCATATGACGTCAATAATCGGAGATTTGATACAAGCGACAGTCGGCAAGGTAGTCGGAAAACTTGCGGATAAATATCTGCCTGCATCTCTAAGTGAAAAAGAGAAAGAGGAGTTCAGGCTTGAGGCTGAAAAACTTGCGCTTGAGGAATATAAAATAGCAGCGTCTGTAAACAGCGGGATAAACCAGACCATGAGGGAAGAGGCAAAGAGCGAGCATTGGATACAGTGGTCATGGAGGCCCCTCATCGGCTACACCTTCGCCCTCACGATAATCAACAATTATGTCCTGATGCCGTATTTTAAATTGCAGCCGATAATCATCCCCGACGGCATATGGAGCGCGATGCTTGTTGTGCTTGGAGTCGCCGCCGGCACAAGAGGGTTGGAAAAGTGGCAAAGGGAGAAGGCTGAATAAATGGACAGCGCCACATTGAAGGATGTTATAGCCCTCGTTACCCCGGCGCTGATGACCATCATCGGCGCGGGAATAGCCATGATTGGCTATTTTTTAAAATCTTTACACAGAGAAATTAAATCCAGATTTATAGCGGCTGAGCAAAAGACAGACAGGGTAGAGCGGGACTTCATGGAATTTAAAACGCAGCTCCCGAAACAGTATGTCCTGAAAGATGACTACATAAGGACAATATCCGGTGTCGAATATAAACTGGATTCATTGGATAAAAAGATAGACACGCTTTTAAGGAGGGAAATATGAGGCATGATTTACGCATCCAGCGGGGACGGACTCAGCGACAGGGTGATTAGTTTGACGCTGAATGATTTGCGGCTCTCCCTGACTTAGGGGTGTAAAAAAAAGATATGTCAAAAAACCGCTCACACTCATCCATAGCCGTGAAACTGGCGCCGGAAGATATTGAAGGGATCAATATAAAGCTGGCGACACCGGGTGTGACTTACGGCGATATTGTCAGATGGCTCGCCGGCAAGGGATACACAGTTTCTAAAAGTTCGGTCGGACGCTACGGCAAAGACTTCCTTGCGCGTATTGAAAGATTAAAGGTCGTGGAGGAAAAGGCAAAGGCCATAGTCAGCGAAGTAGGCGACGCCCTCACAATGGAAGAGGCGGCGTCAAAAATATTCACGCAAAAGGTTTTGGAGCATCTGCTGCAGATGGATGATCTGTCGGGCCAGAAATTCGGAACACTGATGATGGCATTTTCAAAACTGCAGGGCTCAAGCGTTATCCGCGAGAAGTTACAGGCTGACATTCAGAAAAAGGCATCGGCGGCAGCGGACACAATCAAACAAGAGGCCAGAAAGGGCGGCCTGTCCGAAGAGGTTATAAAACAGATAGAGGAGCGGGTTTTGGGGATAGTGAGATGACTCCCCTCTTGAGAGGGGCAGGGGGTGTGTTGCATGAATATTTTTTGCCCTACCAGTCAAAATGGCTTACGGACACGTCCAGATTTAAAATCTGTGAAAAGTCCAGGCGCATCGGAATGACCTATGCTCAGGCTTATGAGGACGTCCTTGATGCAGCCAAGTCAAAGGGCGCTATGGATGTCTGGTTTTCGTCCGCAGATCAAAGCGCGGCAAGGGAATATATCCTCTACTGTGCTCAGTGGTCAAAGCTCTTTAACATGGCCGCGAAGGAACTCGGAGAAATCGTTATAGATTCCGATAATGACATCAAGGCTTATGTCATAGAATTTGCCTCAGGCAAAAGAATAAACGCCCTGTCATCCAATCCAAAGGCGTTCCGGAGCAAGGGCGGAAAATTAGTGCTGGATGAATACGCATTTCATAAACAACCGGAAGAACTTTGGAAGGCTGCTATCCCTGTCGTAACATGGGGGTACCCTGTCAGGGTGCTGTCCACCCACAACGGCATGGGCAACCGCTATTACAGGATGGCGGAGGACGCAAAAAAAGGCAATAGCTGGTCTCTCCATTCCACAACAATCATAGACGCGGTTGAGCAGGGACTCGCTGCGAAAGTAAAAGGCAGGAAATTAACCGGCAAAGAACGTGAAGCATGGCTCGCTGAGCAAAGAGATGCGGCAGGGGACGAGGAGACATGGCAGCAGGAATATATGTGCAACCCTGTTGACGAGGCGACCTCATGGCTGACATGGGAACTGATTGCAAGCTGCGAGCATGACGATGCGGGCAAACCGGAACTTTATGCCGGCGGTCCCTGCTATGTGGGCATGGATATAGGCCGGCGCAGAAACCTGACGGTGATATGGGTGCTGGAAAAAACCGGCGATGTATACTGGACGCGGGAAGTTGTGCGGATGAAGGGGAAGAGCTTTGCGGAGCAGGATGCGGAAGAGGATAGAATTATGAAGGCCTACAAAGTCATCAGGTTCTGCAAGGATCAGACAGGCATGGGCGAAAAGCCGGTCGAGGATTCAAAGAGAAAATACGGCGAATACACGGTTGAGGGAGTGCTTTTTACAGGAGCGGTAAAACAGAACCTTGCGACAACAGGCAAGCAGAAGTTTGAAGACCGTCTGATAAGAATACCTGCGGACAGGGTTATCAGAGAATCACATCACAGCGTGAGGAAGATATTAACCGTTGCAGGCAACCCCAGATTTGACGCCGACAGGTCGGAGGTGGGACACGCAGATGAGTTTTGGGCAGATATGCTGGCGCTCCATGCGGCAGAAACGCCATATCAAAAAATTGAATACGAAAAGGTTCAAAGCCGCAAATCAGCGGCATTTCAAAGCGGGACGTATTAAGCTTCCTCTCCCCTCTGCTCCCCCTCTTTAATCAAAGAGGGGGATGGGGGGAGTTGAGGGGTGGTTTAGTATTTATATGATCTACGATAATTTCGGAAAAGAAATAGCAGTTCAAAAAAAGCCTGATGACAGGGTTTTGGCTGTAGCGTCTGTACGGGACAGGTTCAGCGGGTATCCGTCCCACGGGCTTACGCCGCAGAAACTCGCTAATATCTTCAAGGCGGCGGATGGCGGCGATGTTTACAGCCAGATGGAACTCTTTGAGGAGATGGAAGAAAAGGACACGCATCTCTTTTCAATATTACAGACAAGGAAATCGGCTGCGCTGGGATTGGATTTTGAGATAGAGCCATATTCAGATGACAAGAAGGACATAGAGATTAAAGAATTTGTGGAAGAGAATATAAATAATCTCCCGGCATTTGAAGAAAATCTTTTTGACCTGCTGGACGCAATCGGCAAGGGATATTCCGCGCTTGAAATCATGTGGGACATTAAAGACGGGGCGAATATCATCAAAAACCTTGGATGGATACATCCAAGGAAATTCACATGGAATAATTCCATGTTCCCGAAGCTGCTGACGGAAAAAGAAATAAATGGCATAGACCTGCCGCCGTTTAAATTTATATTCCACAGGCACAGGACAAAGAGCGGGCATCCGACAAGACAGGGGATTTTAAGGGTTGCCTCATGGTTTTATCTTTTTAAAAATTATGCGGTCAAAGACTGGCTTGCATTCGCAGAGGTATTCGGCATGCCGCTTCGTCTCGGCAAATATGACACGGGCGCGACAAAGGAAGACAAGGATGCGCTTATAAATGCCGTCCGTTCCCTCGGCAGCGATGCGGCAGGCATCATTTCCAAATCAACAGAGATTGAATTTATAGAGGCTGCTAAAAATTCGGGGCGGGACGTCTATGACCTTCTGGTCTCTCTTTGCAACGCAGAGATGAGCAAGGCGGTTTTGGGGCAGACCCTCACAACCCAGCAGGGAGAATCAGGCTCATATTCACTGGGGCAGGTGCATAATGATGTGCGCAGGGATTTATTGGAGGCAGACTGCGAAATGCTGGCAAAGACAATCAGGCAGGATTTAATAAGGCCGCTTGTGGGGTTTAACTTTGGATGGGACGCTCCTTTGCCGTGGTTTAAATTCCACTATGAGCAGCAGGCGGATTTACAGGCAGAGGCAGGCAAAATAAAAACGCTCACAGAGGCGGGCGTTAAAACAATCCCTGTCAGATGGGTTCATGAGAAATTTAATATCCCAATGCCGGAGAACGGAGAGGAGACGATAAATCCCCCTTCTATTCCCCCTTTGACAAAGGGGGATATAGGGGGATTTAACGGTCAGGCGAATAAATACGATTCATATCTCACATCTCACATCTCACGGTCTTTATGCCCTGTGTGCATGGTAAATAAGGCAGGCGCGGCATTCACCCCTGAACAGCAGGCGATAGAAGGATTGGCCGATAAATCTTTAAAAGAGGCAGAGGATGCGTTTTTAAAAAATGAAGAAGCGATTTTAGAAGCAGTGGAAGGCGCAGATAGTTTTGAGGATGCGATGACAAGGATACTGGAACTTTATCCGGATATGAATATGGATAGTTTAAGCGGGATTTTAGAGAGAGGAACCCTCATGGCAGGGCTTTTTGGAAAATATGCGGCGCAGGGCAATGTTTAAAATCAAATTAAATGTGTTTATAAACATATGCCACGCTGTCAGGGAAATTTATTGAGGGTTAGATATGGTTTTTAAAATAAGAGCGTTTGCAGGGGCATATAAGAGGTCGTTTTTATGCTGACATTAGAACCGCTTTCAATGGAAGGGGCGCAAAAATTCTGGAAGGACAAAATCAAACTCTCTCCCGGCGAGTTTAATAAACTTTCTGATGAGGCAAAACTGAAAGCGTTTTCGGTTTCAGGCATTGCCAAGGGAGATGAGCTATCCACAGTCTTTGAAGCAATGCAAAAGGCAGTCGCCGACGGAGAGAGCTTCGGCGATTTTAAAAACAGGGCAAAAGAGGTCTTTGATAAAAGGGGCTGGACAGGCCCTGCGGCATGGCGGGTGGACAATATATTCAGGACAAATATTCAGACCGCATACTCAGTCGGCAGATACAAAGAGATGCAGGCGGTTTCAAAGACAAGACCCTTCTGGCAGTATCACGCGGTAAACGATTCAAGGACAAGACCCACACACGCGGCATTGAACGGCAAGGTATTCAGGAATGACAATCCGTTCTGGGACAAGTGGTATCCGCCGAACGGATTCAGATGCAGATGCACGGTTACAACACTATCGCACGATGATATAGCCGCGGAAAAGATAGAGGTTACGGAAAAAGACCCTACCGGAAATCTCATTGAGCAGGTAGACCCCGTGTCAGGGAATAAAATGCCGGCGAGGGCTTTGATGCCGGACAGGGGTTTTGACTTTAATCCGGGAAAGGTGCAGTGGGGTTTTGCAAGCGCAGACACGGGAAAATTTACGGACACGACAAATTTAAGAACCGCCGCAGATTACGGCAGAAGGTCGTTGGAAAATGTCCTGGCAAAATCAATTCCTGATTTTACCGGCGCGATGCTGCCGGCTAAAGAAAAGGACTCCTTCTATAAAGCCGAATTTGAGAAACGATACGGCGAAGAAAAGATTTTAAAAGACCCGGCAGGCGAACCGGTTATCCTGTCGCTGCGGTCTTTCATGGAAATTAAAGAAACAGGGGCAAAAGAAGTATATAAGTTCAATAAGCCGGGACACGGCGAGAGCATCACTCTTTTACAGGAGATGATAGAACAGCCCTACGAAATCTGGCTTGTACCTCAAAAAAACGAGGCAGGCAGTTTCCGGCTTGCAAAGAGATATGTATCTGTATGGAAGACAGAGGACAAAGACCGTATAGGAGGTCTTGCCGTATTTGAAGTTGTCCGGGGGATGTTTCAGGGAGTTACGTCGTTTTTGCCTACGAAAGAAATAAGGGGAGACAATATAAAATATCTGGACAGACAGAGGGTGGGGCTTTTGCTTTACAAAAAATAAAAGGGACAAGGCCGGAATGACTCACAGACCGGCATGTTCAGGTAGTTCGACAGAGTGAGTCTCCACTTTCCTGATCATACCCTTTGAGAATATATTACAACAACAGGCTTAATTATGCAAATAAAAGTCAACATAGACGACAAAGAAGTCCGGGGGCTGCTGAATAAACTACAAGAGAAGACCAAAGACTTAACCCCTGCGATGCAGGATGTAGGCGAGATTGTAAAAAGGTCTATAACAAAAAACTTTGACGCAGGCGGCAGGCCAAAGCCGTGGGCGAAATCTGCAAAAGGCGGAATCCCGCTTACGGATACGGCAAGGCTTAAAAATTCATTCACGATCAGGGCGGATGCAAATGAGGCAACAGTCGGCACAAATGTTCAGTATGCGGCCATACATCAGTTTGGCGGAAAGATAACCGCAAAAAACAAACCGTATTTGAAATTTAAGGTTGGGGAAAAATGGGTAAGTAAGAAGAGCGTAACTATTCCTGCCCGTCCTTTTATGCTCGTTCAGGATGAGGACTGGACGGCAATAAAGACGGCGCTCTCAAGACGCTTGACAGGAGAATGATATGAACAACCTTCAAGTCATAATTTCAAAAGAAATCCTCCTTAATCCCCCTTTAGAAAAGGGGGAATTGAAGGGGGTTGTCCCTGCGGAGATACAGGTTATCCCTTATGGTTTTCATTCCACGGCAAAGGGTGATTTCGTATGCGATGAGGCGTCGGCAAAAAAGGTGATCGGAACTTTTGACGCAAAGACAAACGACATGGTCATTGACTATGAGCATCAGACATTGCAAGGAACAGAGGCCCCTGCCGCAGGGTGGATAAAGGAACTTGTCAACAAAGGCAGGGACGGGATATGGGCGGTTGTAGAATGGACGGACAGGGCAAAAGAATATATCAAAAACAAAGAGTATCGCTATGTGTCGCCTGTGTTTTTAAAGAGGTTATCGGACAACAAGGTAATGGCGCTTATCAATGTGGCGCTTACGAACCAGCCGAATATAGACGGCATGGTTCCGCTGGTGAATAAGGAGTTAAAAACTAAAAAGGAGGAACAACAAATGAACAGACTGTTAGAGGCGCTCGGCCTTGCAGCCGACGCAACAGAAGACGAGGCCATAGCCGCAATCGTCAAGCTGAAAGAAGCTGCGGGGGTTACGGCCTGCAAGGCGGTGATGGACAGCCTTGGCTTAAAAGAGGGGGCCGCGGAATCCGAGGTGGTCGGCACCATCATGGCCATGAAGCAGTCCCACGGCCAGACCGGAGATTTGTCGCAGAAGGTAAAAGACCTCTCCGACAAGCTGGCGGCAAGAGATGCGCAGGAGTTGGTTGCCCTTGCCATGAAAGAAGGCAAGATTACCGCGGCCCAAAAGCCGTGGGCGGACGAGTATGCAAAGAGAGACCCTGAAGGATTCAAGGTCTTTGTCGCGAAGGCGTCCGTGGTAGTTCCGGTCGGCGAAATTGCAGGGCCAGGGGTCAAGGGTCAGGGGTCAGGGGAGGTTGACGAGACGCAGCTTCAGATAAACAAGGCTCTCGGAGTAAGTGAAGAGACGTTCAGGAAATACCAAAAGCAGGTTGTTTAGTCTGTTAGTCTGTTAGCTATCCACCTAACAGACTACAGACCATCCACCTGTATTTAAAAAAGGAGGAATAAAAAATGGCAGCATTAACGCAAGACAGAAACACAGCAAGAAGGGATGGCAAGGAATTAAGCCTTCCTGTGGCAGCCGCAAAAAAGATTTATGCGGGAAGCCTTGTTGCAAGAGACGCAAATGGCTATGCAACACCGGGGGCGACTGCGACAACGTTACTCGGCATAGGCAGGGCAGAGGAGCAGGCAGATAACACGGCAGGCGCAGGCGGCGCTCTCTCTGTGAAGGTTGCAAAGGGTGTATTCAAATTTGCAAACACGGCAGGCGCAGATTTAATCACAATCGCAGACATCGGGAACGACTGCTACATCGTTGACGACCAGACCGTGACAAAGACAGACGGCACGGGCACAAGGAGCATCGCCGGCAAGGTCTTTGATGTGGATTCGGACGGGGTGTGGGTAAGGTTTATATAAAGGCTGACAGGTCAGGCAAGATGCCTGACCTGTTAAATTTACAATTTCCATTTTATAATTCCCGCGAGGCGGGAAAAAGGAGGAATAAAACATGATAGTCAATCAATCAACGATAAGCGGCATATTCAAAAGTTTTACCGCGATATTCAACGAGACATTTGAGGCCGCTCCGAATGTGTGGCAGAAGATAGCCATGCTTGTGCCATCGGTTACAGGGGAAAATAACTATGTATGGCTTTCAAAATTTCCAAAGATGCGGAAATGGGTGGGGGAGAAACATCTGAAGGCGTTGGCAGCGTTCAAATATACAATAGTCAATGACGACTTTGAGGCGACCGTGGAGGTTGACCGGAATCACATAGAGGACGACTCCATCGGCATATATGCGCCGCAGGTCAGACAGGTCGGCTACAGCGCAAAGCAGTTTCCCGACGAACTTGTGCTGGAACTGGTAAACAACGGCTTTGCCAATCTCTGCTACGACGGACAATATTTCTTTGACACAGACCATCCGGTGGGAAGCGGGGTGGCATCAAATAAAGGCGCAGCAGCCCTTTCAATATCCACACTGGCATTGGCGCAGTCCTCTTTTGGCGCAGCCCGTACAGCCCTCAGAAAGATGAAGGATGATGAAGGCAGGCCTCTGAATATAACCCCGGATATCCTTCTTGTCCCGCCTGCGCTGGAAGACACTGCAAGGGCGCTTATGACAAACGACAGGCTGGAAGACGGCAAGCCGAATCCTTATAAAGGCTCGACAGAGGTTGTTGTGGATGCCAGGCTGACAAGCGATACTGCATGGTTTCTGCTTGACACCACAAAGCCCATAAAGCCATTTATTTATCAGGAGAGAAAGTCGCCTCTGTTTGTAGAGCAGACAGACCCTCAAAGCGATAACGTCTTTATGCGCAGGACATTCAGGTTCGGCGTGGAGGCAAGGGCCGCGGCAGGATACGGTCTATGGCAGCTGGCATACGGATCAACAGGGGTATAAAAATACAACCAACAACCAACCAACAATCGTTGTTGGTTGGTTGTTCCCGGCACAGGAGGACAAATGAAAATAAAAGTCAGGTCAAAGAGCGACAGATTTATGCGGGCAGGGATGCAGTTTACAAAAGAGACGCAGGAGATAGAAGCCGATCAAAAGATATACAGCGTCCTCAGGGCAGAGCCGATGCTGATAGTAGAGATTGTTGCTGACGAAGCCGGAAAAACCGCTAAAAAAGGTAAAGAATAAAGCATGGGCAACTACATCACAAAGACAGACATCATAGAGCAATTAGCAGAGGAGTCTTTGATGCAACTCACTGACGATGAGGGCATAGGAAGTGTCAATGATGTCCGTGTGGATGCAGCGATTGAGGACTCGGAGGGGGAGGTGGACGGGTATCTATCTGTCAGGTATGCCTGTCCTATCTCTCCCACTCCAAAAATCATTAAGAAGTGTGCGGTTGACATCGCAATATACAATCTATATGCAAGAAGGGACACTGCAAATGAAGAGAGGGAAAAGCGATATAAAAACGCAGTCAGATTTCTGGAGAACGCATCAAAAGGGGTTGTTACGTTAGGGGCGGATGCGCCCATCCGTGAGGACAGCGCAAGGGTTTCAATAGAAAGCGCAGACAGGCTCTGGACAAGAAAGGATCTGGATAATTATTAATGACCATATCAGAGATAGAAGACAGACTTATTACAGTGATAAAAGGGCTTTCTCTGTTTAAGTGGGTGGATTCAATGGGGA
The DNA here is from genome assembly GCA_016219285.1 of Deltaproteobacteria bacterium. GTDB lineage: Bacteria > Desulfobacterota > GWC2-55-46 > UBA9637 > UBA9637 > JACRNJ01. The sequence goes on along the minus strand of JACRNJ010000080.1, from coordinate 13,613 downwards.
GAAAGGGGCTGCCTGCCACATTAAATTACCCTGCGGCGCTTATTTATTTCTTATCTGAAAAGAACACAGAGACAAAACCAAGACCTGTAATGATATTGACCTATGAAGCAGCGGTTATAGATAAAAATGTCCAGTCAGAGGCAAAGGCCGCTAAAGATATATACAGCCTTGTAGATGCTGTCAGAGATGCTATAAACGGCAAGACATTGGAGATTACAGATATAGAGCCGTTTGTGTGCGGGCTAATTGAGTTTGCAGACTACGACGGGGGCAAGATTACATACACAATGCAATTTCAGACAAGGCATTATCTCCCTGTGCCTGCAGAATAGCAGGAAGGGCGGGAAAGGAGGGTAAATATTATGGAAAGAGAAGCGGGATCATTCGTAACAGACAAAGACGGAAATGCGCAGCCAAATCCCGGTGATGAGGCAATGACAAAGAAAAACAGTTCTCAGCAAACAGAGCCATCAGACAAAAAACGGCCGGAAACAGCGCATAAAAAGGGAGGTTAATAGATATGTTTACACAAAGGCAATTATTACTTGCAAAGGTTGAGTCATCTTACGGCGTGGACGCTGCGCCTGCTGCTGCGGCAAATGCAGTGCTCGCAAAAATGGATAACGTGCAAATCGCAGGAAAGACCCTTGCGAGAGATAATATCATGGGATATTTCGGAGCTGGCGCGATTGTCAATGCGCTGGATAGTTTAAAAATTGACTTTACAACAGAGGTCAGGGGTTCCGGAAACCCCGGAACAGTTCCGGACACAGGGGTTCTCTTCAGGGGGTGCAATTTTGCGGAAACCATTACGGCATCAGTAAAGGTGGATTACGACCCTCACAGCAGCGCAGGAATCCCTTACAATATACTTTTACTGGCACAAAATTCTGCATAAATTGATTGGCTGCCGGGGGACATTCAGCATTGAAGCGGCTGCCAATGAATTTGTAAAGATCAAGTGGTCATTCACGGGATTATATGCAAAACCAACAGGGCAGGATTTCAGCGCCGCGTCATTTAGTCAGGTTATCCCGCCAAGATTTACAGGCGCATCCTTTGCAATAGACAGCTATAATGCGGCAGTGGCAAATTTAAAAACAGGCATCAATAATACAATTGCAAAGAGAACAGACGCAAGCCATGCCATAGGTGTCAGGGAATACATCATAACAAACAGGAATGTTACGGGGGATATAGACATAGAAGCGGCAGAGATTGCAACCAAAGACTTCTATGCCATGTGGGAAGGCAATAACAGGGTGCTGTTGAATGCGACTGTCGGGCAGACAGCGGGGAATAAGTGCGTCATCTCAGCGCCAGCGGTAATTATATCAGACATAAAATATGGCGACAGGGAAGGCATACTGACAAAGCAGGTCAGCCTCGTATTTACGCCGGATACGGGCAATGATGAAATCAAATTCAGCTTTCAATAAGGGGGATGTGTGAGCGGAAAAAAAGAGTTTCAATATGAAATAAGCGGCAATATCTATATCCAGAAACCGCTTGTATTAGGGCAAATCAGACAGTTATTCAATCTCCTTGAAAAGATACTCCTCCCGGCATGTATTGATGCCATGGGACTGATTGCAGTGCTGGGGGATAAACTGCCGCAGGTAATTGCAATAGTTTTGACACCTGACGGCATTGCATTAAAAGACAAGGATATTATAGCCCTCTCAAAAGAGATTGAATTTGAAATATCACCTGAGCAGGTAATACAGGTGATAGATGATTTTTTTACCTGCAACCCGATTCAATCACTCTTGGGAAGAATCGGGGGGATGGTGGAAAACCTGACAAGGAAGATACAGGAGATTGGGTTGAATCCCTCGTCTGCATCCTCTCCGGCGGAGATATTACAAAGAGGGACAGCATCCTCTGGGGATTCACTCTAAAGGAGTGCAAGCCGTATCTGGATTATCAAGAGAGGGATATCCTGTTCAGAGAGGCAGTAATAGGGTTTTTGGGTGTTGACAAACAGGGTCAATCTGCAGGATTAAACCAGCAGGAAACCGATGAGGAGTATAAAAAGAGCATTGAGATGGCAGGGACAAGCCCTTGACAGGCATCCTGTCTGTCAAGGGCAAGTCAGGGGTTACCATGATAAGAGCAATATAAGGATAAGAAAAAAGAAGATGACTGAGGCTGTAAAGCCTGCGCCCATAAATATACCTTGAAACATTGCAAATATGACGCTTATAAATGTCCTCATAGGGTAACAATATCATGACAAACAATAAAATACAAATTGTGCTGGAAGCAATCAATAACACCAAATCCGCATTCAGGGAATTTGAATCAAGCCTCACAGGCTCGGACAGCGCAGCAGGAAGGCTTAAAACCTCATGCGGCGAGTTGAGAAATTCTTTTATTGCGGCGAATCTGGCTGTTTTGACTGCGGCAGTCTCGTTAAGGCAAGTTGGCAATGCCATGAGAGGCATAGCGGATATGACTGCAAAGGCAGCCTCCTTTGATGAGCAGATGACTGCGTTAGACTCATTGTCAAAGAAATACTCTGTAACAGGCATGGATATAGCCCAGACAGTCAAGATTGCAAGCTCTTCATAATTTATTTTGCCCTTCTGTTAAACTTATTGCAAAACAAAGAATTGCTTCAAAGACCCTAAAACGCTATGATACTCCAAAAACACCTTTTCAGAGGGTTATGGAGTCTCCTCATATTGTTGATAGTGTTAAGCAGAATCTCAAAGAACAATCCCTTTCTCTGAATCCTTTTCTACTTAGAAAGGATATGGAGATAAAACTTAAAAGGATATTTATGCTTTGTTATAAATCTCAGCTATGACAACTTTCTACTTCTCTATCTTTCGGTAACATTTTATTATGAGTCAACGGGTGCCATGTAGAGAGACTGTAATTTTTAACTGTTAGATGGTTTTGTTGCAGGAATTTTTCTCAAAAATGCAAACTATGAGGCCGATGAAAAGAATTGATTTTGGGGGAAGATAAAAATTCGGCCTTGACAAAATAAGACATAGTGTGATTTAAGTATTTCTTTAAAATTTTTATATAAAGAGGGATAAATATGCCTAAAAGAACTTATCAACCAAGTAATCTCAGCAGGAAACGGACTCATGGGTTTCTTGGCAGAATGGCCACACCGGCCGGAAGGCGTCTGATAAAACGCAGAAGGGCCAAGGGCAGGAAAAGGCTTTCCCCAACAATCAGCGCCAATAAATAAAGTCAGGAGAGACAAGTCTGGAGTCAGGAGAATAGATTTTATCTTTTGACTTCTGACTTTTGACTTTTGATTTTTTAAAATTATGGGGCAGTATTCTTTTACCAAGAAAGAGAGGCTTCTCAAGAGTAAAGATTTTACCTCAGCGCAAAAACAGGGGAAAAGAGTTGCCAGTAAAAGTTTTACCATTTTTCTAAAAACAAACAGTCTTGGTATAAGAAGGCTGGGGCTTGCTGTCAGTAAGAAGGTTGGCGGGGCTGTGAAAAGAAATAGAATTAAACGTTTTTTAAGGGAGTTTTTCAGGCTTAACAAAGAAATATTTCCTCCCTCCACTGATATTTTTATATCAGTTAAGCATGGTTTTAACCTTAGCGCCTATAGAGAGGTTGGAGAAGAATTTAAGCTCATGGACTCAAGGTTAAAGGTTCGAGAGTGAAGATGTCTGTAGTCTGGGTTTTAGGTCAGATGTCAATGTTTAAGGAAAATTAGGGAATCATGGTTAAAATGATTTTGATAGGTCTTGTCAGGTTTTATAAATATTGCCTGTCTCCTTTAAAAGCCCCATCATGTCGCTTTTATCCAAGTTGTTCTTCTTATGCCCATGAAGCATTAGAAAGGTACGGGCCTTGGAAAGGGATTGGCATGGCTCTGTATAGGCTTCTTAAGTGCCATCCATTCCATGCCGGTGGGTATGACCCGCTGCCATAAAACTGTAAATTGCAAAATGTAAAATCAAGGACATATTTATTCTTTACAATTTTCATTTTGCATTTTTAAATGGAGCAGAGAGGCATCTCTTATGGAAAAAAGAGTTATATTAGCGCTGGTATTATCACTGGCAGTTCTTTTTCTTTATCAGCAGTTTGCTGTAAAGTGGATAGCTCCACCGCCGGCAAAGAATGCCCCGGTGGACAAGGGTGCGCCGGAACATTCTGACCAGGGGAAGAAGAGTGTGGAAGGCAGCAGCGGGGTTCCTTCTATTAAACAAAAAGAGACTACTCCTGTTATTGAATCTGCAGAAGAAACAGTGATTGTGGAAACGCCGTTGTACAAGGCTGTCTTTTCCAGCAGAGGCGCTGGCATAAAGAGTTGGGTGCTAAAAAATTATAAAGAAGACTTAGAGCAAACCGCCGGCGCTGTAGAAATGGTAACCCCTTCATTATTAGATGAATATCCTCTTCATGACAAACTGATGAAGGGCGCTGCTTCTGAAATAATTTATTTCAAGCCGTCCAAATCAAATATATCTCTTAACTCAGGTCAAAAACAAGAGTTGATATTTATAGGGCAATCTAAAGATGGAATCAGGATTGAGAAAAGATATGCCATTTCAGCAAGCTCTTACAGCATCCAGACAGAAACAACAGTTTTAAATAATTCGGCAAATCAGTTTGATGGCCAATTGGCGACAGGTCTTACGGCGTCCGTCAAATTCCTGGAAAAAAGAGGCGGCTCTTACCATAAAGGGCCAATTTCATACTCGAATGGAAAAGTTTTAACAAAGGATATCAAAGAAGGCGAAGAGACCCTGGCAGGCAAGATACTCTGGGCCGGCCTTGAGGATATGTATTTCATATCCGTCGTTACCCCACAAAAACCAGAAAATGTAAAATGGTCAACCATAACAACGAAAGATATGGTGAGGGTAGCGGCTCTTGCTCCTATAAGTCTGATTCCCTCCGCCCATGTTAGTCTTGGCTATACTGCCTACATCGGGCCAAAGGAGATGGACATCCTGACAGCTCAGGGCGTCCATCTGGAAGACTCCATAAACCTGGGCTGGTTTACCTTTCTTGCAAAGCCGTTTCTTATAGCCATGAATTTTCTCTATTTATACATACCCAACTACGGTCTTGTAATAATACTGCTTACCGTTATCATAAAGATATTATTCCATCCATTGACAAAGAAAAGCATGGATTCTATGAAGGAAATGCAGAATGTTCAGCCTCAGATAGCCGCCCTGAGGGAAAAGTATAAAGAGGATAAGGAAAAAATGAACCGCGAGCTTATGGAGCTTTATAAAAGATATAAGATTAATCCTGTTGGCGGATGTCTGCCCATGGTTTTACAGATACCTGTTTTCATTGCCTTGTATAATGTGCTTGGGGCATCCATAGAGCTGAGACATGCGCCATTCATGCTATGGATACACGATCTGTCTGCCCCTGATAAATTAGCTCAGATTCCGGCCGCAATTCCATATATAGGCGGCTCTGCATTTGGACCATTGCCAATCCTCATGGGCGCCACCATGCTCATACAGCAAAAGATGACACCTTCCACCATGGACCCTGCCCAGGCCAAGATGATGCTTATCATGCCAATAGTATTTACCTTTATGTTTTTAAACTTTCCATCAGGCCTTGTCCTTTACTGGCTTATAAATAATGTTCTGTCAATAGCGCAGACATATTATATACAGAAGGCCGCGAAATGATTTGCGAATTACGATTTACGAATTACGAATTTAAAGACAAATCGTAAATCTAAAATCGTAAATCTAAAATCGTAAATCTAATGAATTTCTCCGACACCATAGTTGCCATAGCGACTCCTCCGGGAGAGGGGGGAATTGGCATCGTAAGAATAAGCGGCAATAATGCAACACACATTGCCAATGTAATTTTCAGACCCCGAACCCCCCCTGCCCCCCCCTTTATTAAAGGGAGGGAGAAAAGCCACCGCCTCTACTACGGAACAATCTTCAACCCTGATGATAACACAACCATAGATAATGCGCTCATGACAATAATGAAAAAACCAAAATCCTTCACAGGAGAAGATGTTGTTGAATTCCATTGCCACGGCGGGCAGCTTGTTTTGCAACGGGTATTGGAGGCTGTTTTGAGAATGGATGGGGTGCGCTTGGCTGAGCCTGGTGAGTTTACTAAAAGGGCATACTTAAACGGCAAAATGGATCTGGCTCAGGCAGAGGCCGTTATAGATTTGATAATGGCAAAAACAGACTTAAGCATAAAATTTGCAAATTTACAGATGGAAGGGCAGCTTTCTCAAAAGATAAATCAGATAAAGGATGCTGTGGTTCATCTCCTTGTTCCCATAGAGGCCGGACTCGATTTTTCAGACGAAGAGGATGTGACGATCCTTTCGGATTTTGAGATTAATGAACATTTGAAACGAATAGGCGGTGAGATAAAAAAACTCCTTTCCACATATGAAGAAGGAAAGATTGTAAAACAAGGGATAAATTGCATTATTCTTGGAAGACCAAATGTAGGCAAATCAAGCCTTTTAAACCTTCTTTTAAAAGAAGAACGAGCTATTGTTACGGCTATCCCTGGCACCACAAGAGACATCATAGAAGAGGTTATAAACATAAAAGGGATACCTCTGAGGCTTATGGATACAGCAGGCCTAAGGGAAACACAAGACGAGGTTGAAAGCATAGGCATAAGGTTTACCATGAAAAGGCTTGAGTCCAGTGAAATGGTTCTCTTCGTGGCAGATATATCAGAAGATGAATTTGAAAAGGATATAAAAATCCTGGAAAAAATAACAAACAAAAAAATTATTATTGTCGGAAATAAGATAGATAAGGCCTCTCAAGGCGCTGCCAATGCATTTCATAATGCCTTTAAAGGGATGACAAAGGTAGCAATCTCGGTGCTGTTGGATAATGGTACTGAAGAGTTGAGACAAACGATATATAACGAGGCAAGGGGCAAGAGGCAGGAGGCAATAGACAACGAGCAAGAGATAATCATCTCTAATATACGGCACAAGATTAGCCTTGAACAGGCAAATAAGGCTATTGTCAAGGCAGAAGAAACCCTGAATAAAGGTCTACCCAGGGAATTTATTGCAGTGGAACTCAAAGAGATGTTAGAAAGGCTGGGCGAAATAACAGGGGCAGTAACAACAGAGGATATACTTGACAGGATATTCAGCCAGTTTTGCTTAGGAAAATAAGGCGGCTTAGTAAAAAATATAGTCCAGCCTTAGGCTGGGTTCACCGCCGATAAATCGGCAGACTACAGCCTTGCATTTATATCACCTGTCAATTCCCAAGTGTAAAATAGCGAAGTTTCCAATCGCTATTTTACGATATTTGCCTATTTCGGCCCTACCACGCTCAAGGTATAGGCATCAAGATTTATATACCTCTGGGCTGTTTTTAATATGTCATCTGCTGTAACCGCCTCTATCTTGCCGGGGTATCTTTTGTATTCATCAAAACCAAGACCGAAAAGCTCATTGTTTGCCATATCCGGTGCCTGGGCCGAGTTTTCCTGCAGGCCCATTTCATAGCCGCCTATCAAGGCGCTCTTTGCCCTCTTTAATTCTTCATCTGGTATCTTCTCTGTTATGACCTTTTTCAATTCCGTCAAAATACCATCAATGGCTTTGTCCTTCTTATCAGGGGCTGTGCCTATATATACGGCAAATACACCGGGTTCAACGCCCTCTTTTGAAAATGCGCTTAAGGCATAGGCGAGGCTTTGTTTATCCCTCAGCTCCACAAACAATCTGCCGCCCTGGCTGGAAAGCGCCTCTGTAAGAACTGCAAGAGGATATTTTGCCTGGCTAGTAATAGTTGTGCCAAGAAAGCCCAACGCAATGTGAGTCTGCTGTTTTTCTTTTACATCACCGGTTTTCTTGACGTGAGGCCGTTTCCCTTCTATGGGGAGATCTGCTAAAGGTTTGGCTTTTCTGTTGAAGCTGCCGAACAGCTCTTCAATCTTTTTGGCAACCTCATCTCTATTTATATCTCCCACAATGGATATGACCATGTTTTGTGGCACTATGAGCCTTTTGTAATGATTTACAATATCTATCCTCTTAAAACCTGATACGGTCTTTTCTGTTCCGTTTACAGACATTCTGTAGGGGTGTTTTTCATAAAGCGTTTTATAGAAAAGCTTAAATGTATAGCCTGGCAGATAATCTTCCTGTCTTTTAATATTTGCAATTACCTCTTTTTTCACCTTTTCCATTTCATCCTGAGGGAATAAAGGATTAAGAAGACAATCTGCAACAATCTCTATGCCGTTGTTAAAATATCTGCTCAAAAATTTTCCGGATATACCGACGGAATTCTTGCCTGAGAAACCATTTACACCGCCCGCCATGCCTTCTATTTCCCGGGCAAGCTCAACCGAGGTTCTTTTCTCTGTGCCTCTGGTGAGCATGTTTGCCAGAAAATTCCCAAGACCGTTCGTTTTTTCATCCTCAAACCTTAAGCCTCCGTGAAAAGCGGAGTATATGGCTACCGTAGGGTTTGAATGGTCTTCCTTCACAATAAGGGTTATCCCGTTTTTAAGCTTTATCTTTACCGGTCCTTCAGCTTTTTTGTTGGTTGTTTTCCTGATCTCTTCAATCCGCGGCTCAGCAGCTTGCGACAATTGCACACTGGCCGCCCCTGCTGCCGCAATAATATCTTCTTTGCCCACAACATCTTTATCTACTTTCGGCACTATGACGGCAACGGTCATATTGTCTTGTTTGAGATATTGTCTTACCATCCTGCCTATATCTTCAGATGTCACCTTTGCTATGCCGTCAATGTATTTCTCTTCATAGGCTATGTCTCCTGCTGTTACCTCAAAATAGCCGAGCTGTCTTGCCCTTCCTTCCATGGTCTCACGTTCATACACAAACTCGCTCTCCAAATTCAACTTTGCCTTATCTAATTCAGCAAGAGAGACGCCTTCGTATCTTATTTTATAAAGCTCTTTCATAACCTCTTCTATTGTCCTTTTTGCATTTTTAGCTTCAAGGTTTGCATTTATAAAAAATACGCCCGGCTCTTTCGGGGTCATAGCGTAGGTTGAAATGCTGTGAACCAGCTGCATCTTTTGCTTAAGTCTTTGGTAAAGCCTTGAGCTTTCCCCTTGTCCAAGAATATTCGCAAGCACATCTATCGCATAAGTATCAGGGTGGCTCAGTTCGGGTATATGGAATGCCATACCGAAATGACTTTCCTTTATCTCATCGTTTGCGATGGTTGTTCTGACCTCTTTCTGAGAAGGCTCAGAGGCTCTTGTCTTATGCGGCTCAGGGCCTGGTTTAAAATCACTAAAACTATTTTTTATAACATCCATTGCCTTGTTTTTATCAAAATCCCCGACCACAACAAGGGTCATATTATTGGGGACATACCACTTTTTAAAGAAGTCAAGTATCTGCTCCCGCGTAAAGCTTTTTACTGTTTCTGTAAATCCGATGACAGGTTTTTTGTAGGGATGGGTCGTATATGCAGTGGAGAGGATATTCTTATACAGCTTTCTGCCGGGGTTATCCTCGCCCATTCTGATTTCCTCCAGCACAACCTCCAACTCTTTTTTAAGTTCGCCTGGGTCAAAGGATGAGTGCTGTATCGCATCGGAGATAATATCCAGCCCTGTGTCAAAATATCTGCTTGCCACTGCAAGGTGATACACTGTTTGGTCATACGATGTGTAGGCGTTTATATAACCGCCTGCCGCCGCCACTTCACCCGCAATCTGGCCGACCTTTCTCCTTTCCGTTCCCTTAAAAAGCATATGCTCAAACACATGCGCTATTCCCGCCTCTTTTTCATTTTCATCAGCGCTGCCAACCCTGACAAACATCTGGAATGCAACAACCCTCGCAGAGTGGTCTTGTTCAAGAATGACTGTCATGCCATTGTCTAATTTGGTTTTAAATACATCATTTGTCTGAGCATCGGAATAGCTTGAAAAGATACATGCCAAAAGAAGCGCCAATAGCGCTTTTGCAAATCTTAATTTCATGTTTTTCTCCCTCAGAATAATTTTTAGTTTTTTAAAAAGATGCAACTGCATTTTTTACTTTTTAATCATAAGGTCTGGGGTTAATCGTGATGCATAGATTAAACCAATAAAAATAATTTTTCAAACTAAAAATAAATTGCTTATCAGAAGTTATCAGAGGCCCGCTATATCAGCATAATCAGTATAATTGGTGTTGTTATAAGGCTTAAAATGGTGCTTATGGATATGATGGAGGCGACAAGTTCCGAGTGTAGTTTGTATCGGTAGCTTACAATAAAGTTTATCACTGCCGACGGCATGGAAGAAGATAGGATGATTATCTTTTGATTCAGGCCGTCTATGCCAAAGGTGATTGTTATTGCATACGCAATCAAGGCGCCGCCGACAATCCTTATGAGCGCCCCTGATATGGATATGCCAAGCGATGTCAGGTGTGTTGAGTGAAGACGGTAGCCAAGGCTTACCAGCATAAGAGGGATTGTGGCATTTCCAAGGATTTCAACAGTGGCTGAAACAGGTAGCGGCAAAATTGTATTTGTGAGATTCAATGTTATGCCGGCAATAGATGCGTATATCAATGGAAGTTTGAATATCTCAGAAAAGCCACCCTCGCTTTTCGCTATATATATCCCCAGCGAATAAACAAGGATGCTTATGGCCACATAATATATGATTGCAATTGCAAGGCCTTCTTCCCCAAATGCAAGCAGGGCAAGGGGAAATGCCATATTGCCGGAATTCATAAACATTGTTGGAAGATAAAAACCCCTTAATTCTTTTCTCTTGATAATCCTTAGATATAAAAAACTTATAATGCCTGTTCCCATAACAACGCCGCAGGCGGCAAGGAAAACTATTATCAATTCGCCAATGACAAGAGGTTTTTTGGTAAGCGAGGATATGACAAGAGATGGGATAGTCAGATATAAGAGAATTTCAATAACAGGCTCAAGACTTATCTTTTTAAATCGGGCAAACAAAAATCCAAGCCCGATAATGCTGAATACGGGAAATACGATTGAGAGGACTTTAAAGAGGGGCATTTGAGTTATTCTTTCTCAAAAGTGTTTGTAAATGCGTTGGCTATTTTTGTTTTATGATTCCAAAACTCCAACCATTGTCTTTAAGAAATTCGTCAAGATTCATATGAGGCACTTTAAATTCACGGCAAACAGCCGGAATTCTTTTTGGAGATGAAATTTTCTCCTGACTTATCACATATACCAAAGTGTTCTGTCCAAACAAAGTAACTTCTTCCATTTTTTCAATAGCCAAAGCAATTATCCAAGGGTCCGCTTGGTCTTTTTCGTTTTCAGAATCAATCAAAGTTGGAAACTTCTCAAGAATTTTTGCAGTAAGTTCTGCTTGCCTGTCGGTAATTCCGAAAAAATATCCCTTCTTGTCTTTTATCCATTTTGCAATAAAGTCAGGTTTATTTCCTTCCGGATTAAATTCCTCATAAACAAATTCGTGAGAAATTAACCTGCCTGATTTGAAAAGTTTTTTCAGTTCGCTCCAAATATCAGAAATGGAAAGAATTTGATGCACCCTGTTTAAGGAGATGAAAACACTGGAATCAAAGCAATATATTTTTTCCTGACTACTCATTGCTGGCTATGTAGTTAAAACCCATCCCGAGGGCATCGGATGCAGTTGTATAATCAATCTTATTATTATAAACTGCATCTAAAATAAGATTATAAAACTTTTCGCCTCTGGAACTCTTACTTTTTACAGCGGGCTTGGGCACTGGCTTTTTTTCTTTCTTCGCTGGAGGCGGTAGTTCTTTGAGGTCTTTCAGAATTCCAAAAAAATCTTTTTTGTCGATAAATTCTCTTTCAAAATTCCTTCTCAAATAAACCTCACGGCTTACTTTAAATCGCCATGCTACCTGACTGAGGTCTTTTATATTTTCAATGGGATAAACATTGGTGTCAGGAATGAGAAATTTTCCCGCAAAATCGTTGCACTCAAATTCCATATCCTGTTTTTCACTGGTAATGTCAGGAAGGCAAATACCGGATTGGTGTTTGAAAATGTGAGCCAGTTCGTGAAACAATGTAAAAATTTTTCTTGGATTTTTAGGATCGGTGCCGGAATTGATAATAATTGCATAGGGCGGTTTATCACCTGCATAGCAAAAACCGTCCAATTCTTTTTCAGGCATAGAAAATTGGAAAACGAAAATTCCAAGTTCCCGCTCTATGCTGTTCCTCCATTGTTTAAAAGCATCATCATATCCGCCAAACTTCTGCTGCTGGTCAATGGTAATTTTAAGTTTTCCTCTCAACCATGCCGTAATTTTTTCATCAAATACTTTTGCACCTTTTTTCAAAAATCCTTCAATCTCATTTTGCCATCCGTATTGATTTGTCCAATATTCCTCTCCTAATATTTCTCTTGCAAGTTCAAGATATTTATGCGCCCGTCTCATTGCCAAAAGTGTGTCGGGAGATAAACCGGCTTGGCTGACGGCAAGGTTTCTAAAGTCCTTTGGCTTTTTTAGTTTTGGCGGCGGGGCAGGCAATAAGAATACAGCCAACTGCCTTTTGTAATAATTGGCAATGCTTTTCAACATCCCTAAAGGAATTTCTTTTCCGGTGTTTTCCCAATTTGTGTATCTTTCCGTTGGAATATGAAGTTTCACGGCAATGTCTTCCGGCTGCTTATAGCCGGCTTCCTTCCTTGCCCATTGCAAAACCTGCGGATTGACCTGTATTTTTATTGTCTGTGGCATTTTAAATCCTTATACAAATATACGACTTAATCCTATTTTACTATGTCAAAAGTATCTTTTCAATTTCCTCGCTTGCCTTTTTCAATGCCTCGTTCGTTTTCTCTTTCAATTGCTGTGCTTGTTTTCTGATGTCAGTTATATGCTCGGCAATTTCTTTTTGTTTGGGAAGCGGGGGAATTGGAATTTTAATAGTTTTAAGAATATCAAGGTTTATCCCAGATTGATTATTCCAGTTAATGCAGCTTTTGTAAAACACTTTATTCTTTTGGTATAAGTTTAAAATAACACCAACATAATCACTAATATATTCCTCATACAAGCCAATTCTTGTAATATGATTTGAACAGAAATAATCTCCTTCAAGATTAAAAACACAAGCTTTGCCAACTAATTCTTGACTATTTGTGTTGTTGAATAGCACTTCGTTTTTATATAACAGTTCATTCTTCAAGTCATTTTTCCTGCTTAAATCAATGTAAACATTTTTATTGAAAACAAATTCTCTTTTGTCCGAAATATTAGTTGGCCTTATTTGAATAATTCCTTCACCAAATATATTTTGATCTTGTTTTCCAGCAGCAAAGCCATTGATAATATATTTACTAATTTCTTTAAAGTTTTTGTATTTGAATTTAGATTTTTCCAACCCGCCATAAATTGAACCCTGATGATAAAGCGGGTCAAATCTATCCCCTGAAACAGTTTTACTAATTGTAGTTTTAAAAATTCTATTCTTCAAAATATTTTCATGTGGTGTTGGCAAAGTAATTCCTAATTCTTTCAGTAAATAGTTATCAATGCTTGCCAAAAGTTTTTCGGCTTCTGCTTCGTTTTGTTTTTTCTGCTCTAAGGCTGAGTCCATTATTGAAACAACTTTGTTTTGAGATGCTTCAACAGGAATAGGCACAAGAATATTTTCTATATCCTCTGTTTG
>JACRNJ010000083.1 GCA_016219285.1 Deltaproteobacteria bacterium | reverse complement strand
CTAAGGCTGAACTCAAAAATACGGTTAAACGCGTAATGAGGAGATTGCAGAAAATGCCGCATATTGTTAAAAGTTTCTTCCATGCCCCTTCCTGTGCATATGCAATTTTATGAGGCTTTGTCATGTTAGTTCTTAGTAAATGGTTTCTAATTTATCTCCTTCACCCACAGGAAACATTACTGTCTCGTGATTCATTGAAATACCATGCGCTTCTATGGCAGGCCATTCCTTTTGTGTTACCCTTTTCAGTTCTGGCAACCCGATGCTATCATACGACTCTTCCTCTTTAGGCGTGGGTTCCTTGGGAGATTCCGGCTCTGCCACCTTTACCCAAATGATTTCTTCTATGGGTTCTCCGGGTTTAGTCAGTGAAACTTTCATTTCTAATTCATCACCTACCTGTAATTCTTTAGTTGGATTAGCGGTTAGTTTAATCGTTCCATTATTCGGGCTGCTCTTTACAATATTGAGCAAGGTGGAGATTTCTTTATCCTGTCCGGGTTTATCACCACCACTTTTTCCCGAGTATTTTATTTGCAGTAATGCCAATTGCAATTCTCCAGATTCCTCCATACGGTCAAAATAATCATTGGCAACATCGGTATCAAATTTGATTGTTTTTTCTCCATTTAAGGGTAGTGAAACTACATTAACCCCATCTTTCTTTTTGTTCAGCTTGAAAAGTGAAGGAAAACGTTTAGGCTCAAAAGATTTCGCATCAACTTTTTCTTTTGGGCTTTTCTTTTCTTCAGTTTTCTTTTTATCTTTCCGCTCTTCAAGTTTGAGGGTGTTTTGTAGCAGCTTAAATAACTCGCTGTCTTTCGGGAGGTTTTTTGCAAAAGATTTTATTAACTCAGAAGTGTCTTCACTTTCCAAACCAATAGATTCTTTCCTTCTTTTATTGATTTCATCCAATTGGCTTTTACGAAGTTTTTTACCCAAATAATCACGTAATGAATTTGCCTCGTCACCGTGCTTTAATCGCTCACGGTCGGACATAAACAATTCTTCCCTGAAATCTGGCTTCATCCCTGTGCAATCCACATGGATAAGAAGATAATCTTTAAGCAGGTTGAATTTCAATGTCTTGGTAATGAACTCCGAAGTATAGCTTCCGTGTACCTGACCATTTACAGAAAACATCACAGACATATTATTTTTGAAGAAACGGTCGCGAATAATTTCCTTAGATTTCTTTACATCCCTTTCTTCCAACTTTGGCTTAAATACATAGCAGGTTACTTTTGCTTTCCCAAATAACTGGTCTTCATATTCTTCCGAAAAGAATCTTTCAACATAGGAATTCTTATCTTCTTCCAACCTTCTTTTTAAGCCAAATAAATCCAGTTCAAGGACTTTATTATTTGGATATCTTTCTTTCTTATCAACAGTCAAGATTGGCAGAACAGGCTCAAAGAGAAATTCATTTAGGCTTTGATTCAACTCCTGGGCAAACCCTGAATATCCCGATGGAAATTGGTAGGAATAAAGTTTAATGACAGTTCCGGTTCTAAAATTCCTGCCATACAGTTTTAAAGCCATTTCTTCTGAATCAAAGGAGGGAATTTTACCGTCAACCTTCAGGTATCTAAAATGGCTAAACCTTTTTGTTTCGACTGATTCTGCTATTTTATGCTGACGAACAAGGGTAAATCCAAAGTTACTTTTATTGTCAAATCGTTTGGAGCCAATTAGCTGGTAGCGTTTCTTTCCGCAGAACACTAATGCTCCGCTTCCCCCCATATTATATTTACCCTGAACAAAATGAATATTGATTTTATTTCCCCGCAGTAACGACAAAAATGTATTTTCAAAATCTTCAGGATGCTGCCCTTCGCCATTGTCGTAAATGATAATGGAAGTATTTCTTGGTGGTCCATCTGCCACCACTTGTATTTCTTCTGCTTGCTTTCTTCGGAATGTTTGCAAGTCCCATTGTTTATTTTCGTGGAAGAATTCTTTTATTGCTTGTTCCATTGACTTGGGAGCTTCGGGCTATTTTGGGTCGATACCAGCTTCGTAACATTTTCTAACCAATATAGCATCAATGGAATTGGTAACTTTCTCTACTATAGCAGCGATAGGATTAGATTGCTGGTTTCGCACAATAGGAAACTTATTCTCATCGCCGCCTAAAGGAAACCAGTTTTCGTCTTTGAAAATGTCAGGATATGATTGGATGATATTATCAACAGCATCTTCGGTAGGAGCAAAATATAATTCCTCAAAAAGTTTTTTATATTCAATGTGAGTCATTTTAGTTTTGTTTGAATCCGCCAATTCTGATAGCATCCGATCTTGCCTTTTGACATATAACTGCTATCCATCAGTTTTAATAGCTATCATATCCAAGAATATCATGTCAATGTGAATCACTTTGCAATTGAAAAAAGGTTCAGCTGAGAAGAAAAGGAAGAGATTAAGAAGATTAACAATGGACAGGGCATTAAGGATTTGATGGCAGCGCTTGTTCAGTCCATTGACCCTGACAGGCACATTGAGAGTGCAAAGAAGGATTTCGGAAGCAATGCGCCTTCAGACGAGCAGATAAAACAGGCTTCAAACAAGATAATAAAAGAGGCGGTCAAGCCGTTACATAATCCTAAACTCAGAAAAAAGATTATTGAACTGCACAAGACCCTTGAGCAGACCATTGATATTATCAGCAAGGATGAAGTTGTTGCAGCAGGGTTTGATGCGGATGCATTGGAGAAGGCGCAAAAGACAGTTACATCCTTTGAGCAGTTCATAAAAGAACATAAGGATGAGATTACTGCCATTCAGATACTTTACAGCAGGCCGTATAAGGCGCGTCTCAGATTTGAAGATATTAAAGCGCTTTCGGATGTGATAGAGAAACCTCCTTACCTCTGGCGCGTTGACAGGCTCTGGAATGCGTATGCAGCATTAGAAAGGTCAAAGGTGCGGGGCGCAAGCAGCCAGAGGATTCTCACAGACATTGTCTCATTGATACGATTTGCAATCCGTCATGATGAGCTTGAACCGTTCAGCGAGCATGTGCACGAAAGGTTTAATAATTGGATTATTCTGCAGGAATCGGCAGGAAAGAAGTTTGCCCCTGAGCAGATTCGCTGGCTTGAAATGATACGAGACCATATTGTCGCCAACCTGAGCATAGAAAAGGACGACTTCAACTATGTTCCCTTTGCGCAGGAAGGCGGCATCGGAAAGGCATATCAATTATTCGGCGAACAGTTGTGGCAGTTGCTTGATGAGATGAATGATGTGCTGGCAGCATGAGGAAGATTATTGAACGAGCCTTTGTAAAAGCCGTCATTCCCGTGTAAATGGGAATCCATATTCAGCGATTGACTATATGAGACCTGTAGATTATTATATGGGTAACCCCGAAGATATCAGAAAGCTCAGGGCTGAAAAACTGGCAATTGCCAGAGAAAGGAGGTTGTGGGCGAATAGGGGATTTATCGGAAGTTAAGATATGCCGCTGCGGATTCTAATCAAACGGCAGATCAAAACACTTCTTATTTTATAAGGATGGATATTGTGATTTCAGATTATTTTGGACAGCAGTGAATGTAACTATAGTTAAAGAATCTTATGACATTCCTAAACCCACCCGCTCTTTATACTATTCCCGTTATCATAATTTCTGCATACCTGATGGACTTAATACTTGGCGATCCTAAATGGTTCCCTCACCCCGTGAAGTGGATTGGGAGATATATAATTTTTTTTGAGGATAAAATCAGAAAAATTATTGAAAATCCCGCCTTTGCCACACTTTATCAGAGAGGGGATAATTGGAAGATTGAGGCTGAAAGGGTTGGCGGCATTTTTCTCTTTATAGTTGTCGCAGGGACAGTATATGGCTTAACATGGTTTTTTTTATACATCTCACATCTCACATCTCATACCTTATATCTGCTATTAGTTATCTTTATCGCCTATATCACCCTTTCTGTAAAATCCCTGCACCAGGAGGCATATTCTGTGCTCTCTGCTATGAATAAGATATCCATTGATGAGGCTAGAAAGAGGCTCTCAAACATTGTCGGCCGCGATACTCAAAATCTGTCAGAAGGGGAGATATATCGTGCTGTTGTCGAAACCGTTGCAGAAAATACATCTGACGGTATTATTGCGCCGCTCTTTTATCTTGCCATAGGCGGGCCTGCTCTGGCATTGGCATACAAAGCTGTTAATACGCTTGATTCAATGGTTGGATATAAAAACGAGACATATAAAAACTTCGGTTGGTTTTCTGCCAGGATGGATGATATTGCCAATTTTATCCCTGCGAGAGTTACAGCTGTTCTCATGGTTATTGCTTGTTTCATTCTGAATTTTGACTGGAAAAATTCCTTAAACATAATCTGGAGAGATGCAAGGAATCACCCGAGCCCGAATGCAGGCTATCCAGAGGCTGCCGTGGCAGGGGCGCTGGGGCTTCAATTGGGCGGGCTAAATTATTATTTTGGCATGCCGCATAACAGGCCGGTTATTGGAGATAATAATAATAATTTTACAATGGAGTCAGTCAAAAACACCGTAAAGATTATGCATCTCGCAGCCTTTACAGGTGTTATTTTGTTTTCAAGTCTTTTATTACCCTTTTCTATTTGGTGATTGCCAAACATGCTATTCCTGTATATAATCTGCTCAACTTGCAGGAGGCTGAATGCCGGACTCTTTGTTTAAGCCAAAATCCGTCGCAATTATCGGCGCATCAATGGAACAAGGAAAGACAGGCAGCAGCATCCTATCAAACCTTGTCAAGATATTTCCTGTAAATCCTGAATCTTCTGAAATCATTGGGTTTAAGAAGATAACATGACCTCAATAAACAAAGACATATCCTTTTTCTTTAACCCCAAATCCATCGCTGTTGTCGGCGCGTCGCCCATTGCCGAAAAACTCTCCAATGTGATTATAAACAGCCTCAGAGATATAGGCTTTACTGGAGATATATATCCTGTAAATCCAAAATATAAATCTATTGACGAAATGAAGTGCTATCAATCTGCAAAAGCTATAAAGGCAGATGTAGATGTGGCAATCATTTGCGTGCCTGCATCTGCGGTTTTGGGCGTTATGGAGGATATTGTTGCAAAGAAGGTTAAAGGCGTGATTATTGTAAGCGCAGGTTTTAAGGAAACAGGCAAGGATGGAGCAGAAGCAGAAGAGGAGTTAAAAAAGATATCCAATGAAACAGGCATCCGTATTATAGGACCGAATTGTCTAGGTATTTTTGACAATATTTCAAAGGTTGACACATTCTTTATTTTAAGGGAAAGGGCGAAGAGGCCGCCAGCCGGCGGTTTGTCTATCCTGTCGCAAAGCGGTTCTTTTGCAGGGACTATAATGGATGAGCTTTCAGCAGAAGGGCTCGGTGTTGCAAGAATAATAAACTATGGCAACAGGGCGGATGTGGGTGAATCGGATTGCCTGGAATATATGGCAGAAGATAAATCAACCAAAGTTGTTGGGCTTTATATTGAATCCGTGGATAACGGGAAGATATTTATAGAGGCTGCAAGGCGGTGTTCAGCCAAAAAACCTGTGTTTGCCATAAAGGCGGGGAGGCAGGAGACAGGCGCATCTGCTGCAAGGTCGCATACAGGCGCAATTGCAGGCAGATATGAGATTTACAGCGCAGCATTTAAAAAGGCGGGGATAATAGAGGTCAAAGGCTACAGTGAATTTTTAGATGCATGCAAGGTTTTGAGCAAACAATATCATGCTGATGGGAAACGGGTGTTGATTGTAACTGACGGCGGCGGCATGGGCGCAAGCATTGCAGACGCATGCAGCGATTTTGGGCTTGTTGTTGCAGAGCCTTCTCAGGGGATTAAAGATGCGCTTGCATCAAAACTTCCTCCATTTTGCGCAGTAGGAAATCCCATAGACCTTACAGGAAGCGTTACTAATGATAATTACGTAATGGCGCTTAAAGAGGCTATGAGTGAATATGATGCGGCTATTGTAATGGTGTTGTGGGGTCCGCCGCTGCTTACAGACGGGCTTATAAAGATGTTAAAAGCCGCCTCTGTGGGAATTAAAAAACCTGTGATAATATGCAGCCCAGGCGGTGAATACAGCCAGAAGAGGAAAAAGATGTTTGAGGAGGCAGGACTGCCGGTGTTTTCAAGCCCTGAGGAGGCGGTCAGGGCGGCAGCGATTTTAGCAAAAATGACCGTAATCAAATTGATGTATTAGTTCGAGAGGGATATACACCAAATGATTGCTGAAAAATTTGCTTTCAATTAAAGCGCTATATGTCGGGAGCTGCAACGTAATATATCTAAAGCACACACAAAATTATGTCGCATCCATCGCTCAAACAAAAACAATCAATCGTACATCTTCTTGTGTCAAAAAACCAAAATTTGATAACCCGCGGTTGTTGCCTATATAAAGGGCAAATTTTTTTACAATCATCATTAAAATCTAAAGGTTTATTATGAATCTTCCGATATGCAATTATGGGTAATGAACAATTTTTCAAAAGAACAAAAAGGTAGTGAGCGATATAAGTTGCAAGTCCTCTCCCGTTTTATTTGTATGGAGATTAGATACACCCCCTCGTGTGACTGGTGCGGGGAGAAAATAAAAAATGGAGGTAAGAAGTATGGTAAAGAGAACTGGAAAAACAAACAATGGTTTTACACTGCTTGAGCTGGCAATAGTGCTGGTAATTATAGGAATTCTCATCGTCGCAGTGATAAAAGGGCAGAGTATGATTGAGAACTCAAAAATCAAAGCAGTAGCTGAGCAGTCTAAGGGTTTGATGGCCGCTGTTTATGCTTATCAGGAAAAATATGGTCAGTTGCCAGGCGATGATACTCTGGCTACTACGCATCTGGCACAGTCGGGCTGTTCAGTGGTTAATGGCAATGGTGACGGCTTAATTAATGAATATTTTGCGGCGCTTGAACACCTTGCTTGCGGTGGATTCATTACAGGTAGTTATAACGGGACAAGTGATCAAATGTGGCATAAATTTGACGGTAATGTCCTTATCTACGTTAATGGAGGCGGGGTAAATCTGTTGTCTAACTACAAGAACATGCTGCGCTTTGATAATTTACCGGGTTCGGTTGCTGAAGCAGTAGACCGCATATTAGATGACGGTGTATGGAATACCGGAAGCGCTAGGGGAAGTTCTGCGTATACAAATAACACGGTGACTTTTGGTGTGGGAATATAAGAATTCTCCTTAGTTTTACCTTATAAGAGGGATGCTTCAATTTTTCCAATTTGCAATCCCAATTTTGACTTTTATATGTGTATTGGTTTAAACTTAAAAGACTGTTTGCACAAAGGGCAAAATAAGCTATTTTGTCATGCCGGACTCATTTCAATATCTAATAAAGGAACATCCGAAAAACCATTAGAATGTCATTGCGAGGAACGATTTTAGCGACGGGGCAATCTCTAACAGGCTGCGGAAAAACTCTTGTTCTGTCATTCCCGAGGTTTTTATCGGGAATCCAGTTCTTGTAGATTCAATAAGTTATGGATTCCCGCTTTCGCGGGAATGACAATTTTTTGGTTCAATTCGGATTTTTCCGCAGCCTGTTAGATGCAGCATATTATGAAACTATAGTGGATGCCATAAACAAGTTGACATTTTCGTCATTCCTGCGAAAGCTGGAATCCGGTAAAATCAAAGACCTCTGTATGCCTGCTTCCGCGGGTATGGCAGAAAGCTTAAGCCTCTGACTATAAGAGAGGCAGCATGGCCTGTTCTAATATTATGCGGTTACATTTAATTACGGATATCTCCTGATGCTGATGTAAGCTAAGTGATAACAATGACCACGAGCGCCGCAGCGCTGATTTTATCAGGCGGAGTGATGATGTTTTTATCATAAGAGGTAGTCGTGAATATAAAGGGAGAAGTTGGGAAAGCCACATTCTTTAATCTTGAATTTTCAGTTTTGAATACACGCAGTGCGGAAGCCGGTTTCACCCTCGTTGAGCTTGCCATAGTGCTGGTGATAGCGGGGCTGATGATAGGGATGGGGGCGTCGATGATAGGGCCGCTGACAAAAAGGGCGAAGCTTAATGAGACGAGAGAAGCGGTAAGTTCTGCGCATCAAGCAATATTAGGCTATGCTGCGGCAAATAAAAAGTTACCCCAGGATATGTCGACACTTGGAGTAAAAACAACGGACGCCTATCTGCGTCCTTTGAAGTATTACAGGGCAGCAGGGTTTGCTGCAAATAACCTATGCACCTCTACAACTACATATTTAACTGTCATGGACAACAGCAGCGGGACATTGCAGACCAAAAGCAACGTAGCTTTTATATTGTTTGCTGAAGGTGAAAACAGGTGTAATCAGACAGGAGCGGCAACGTCCTTCACCATATCAGTGCAGGGCACTGATGTAGACTGTGTAGATGGAACACCGGCCAATGACTATGATGACACAGTAATATATACAGATACTGATAACCTCAGGAGTCAGATATGTATTTCCTTCAGAGTAACTACAGAGACCATGCCTATTGGCACAGAGGAGATGCCATATCCGTCAACAACACTTGTGGCTACAGATGGGACAACACCTTATACATGGACTGTTATCTCCGGTTCATTGCCTCCGGGGTTGAACCTTGCAAGCAATGGGGTTATTTCAGGGACGCCCACAACAGACGGCGGCTATAATTTCACTGTTCAGGCAAGAGACAGTGACAATCCACAGAGGGTTGCCACCAAGAGTTTGGCAATCACAATAAATCAGAATAAGCCGAGGGTAACAACAGAGTTGTTTACTTATGGCGTTGTTGGACAGGTGTATCCAAGCAGTACTTTGAGCGCAACCGGGGGGAAACCATCTTATACATGGAGCCTTGTATCAGGCAGTTTGCCATCTGGTTTGTCGCTTTCAGGTGGAGGGGTTATTTCAGGAACGGCGGCAACCGCCGGAACATATTCATTTACGGTGAGGGCTACTGACAGCGGCTCTCCGTCAAGGACACATGACAAAACGCTCTCTATTGCTATCAACACGTCAAGCAGTTCATCAAGCTCAAGCAGCAGTTCAAGTTCATCAAGTTCAAGCAGTTCAACAAGCAGCACGAGCACTTCAACGAGTAAGTCAGACAGTGGAGGTTCATGCACTGCAAGCAAACAGGTGTTTTCAACGCCAGAGACACAAATAATTTCTGTACCGGCGAATTGTACAAGTGCGACTATAAAGCTATGGGGCGCAGGCGGCGGCGGAAGCTCTAACAAGAATGTCTATGGCGGCGCAGGCGGCTATTCTACAGGAACATTAACAGTTACTCCGGGAGAATTTTTGGTAGTGTATGTCGGCGGCAGAGGAGAATCTGCTATAAGTGGCGGCGCGGGAATTAATGGAGGAGGCATCTCTGGCGGAGCAGATCAGGCTTATAGCGGCGGCGGCGGCGGATGGACAGGTATAACACGTGGTTCTACATGGCTTATTGTTGCCGGAGGTGGAGGCGGCGGCGCATCTGTTAATGTTACAGGACATGGAGGCGCCGGCGGCGGCAGCACAGGACAAAATGGGAATATAGGTTATTCTTCTGATTCCCCTAATGCATATGGGCGCGGCGGCACACAATCCGCCGGCGGAGAACGAGGGGAATGGTCTAGTGGTTATCATGGGCAAACAAGCGGGACATCAGGGCAAGGCGGTAAAGGGTCCTCAGGCTGGGCGGCAGGCGGCGGCGGCGGCGGATATTATGGCGGCGGGGGCGGAGCGCCTTATGCTGGCGCCGGTGGCGGTTCCGGCTATATCGGTGGTGTACAGAGCGGACTGACTTTACCAGGCTCAGGCAAAACTACTCCCAATACAGGCGACTCTGATTATATAAGAGGTGTTGGAATCGGCGGAGACAAGGACAATAATAACGATGCCAAAGGAGGAAACGGTTTAGCGGTGATTACATGGGGCAGTGGGGGCTGAAGTGTTGCAGAACTTACTATCAAAAACGAAGACTATGAAAACAGCGATTATAAGATCAATGACGGCGCCTGCCAGATATAGCAGAATGGCACCAGCCTGAATTTGAAAGAGGGTGAAAAGATTAGCCTTTACTGGCATGGCGGGGTTTATGCGGGGCAGTGCTATCGCTTTATTTGTTCAAAGCTTTACAGTGAACTCAAGGCAATAGACGCCAATGGAGACAACAAAATTAAGCTAATATATTCAAGTGAGTGCAAGTTTGGGGATAGAAATTAGGCTGATATGATTCAGCAGGTGTCTGATTAACCTGTATATACGGCCAGTTTACCCAAAAATCTATTTTTGGCTAAGGGGTTCAATTTGGCAAAAAAAATAGTAATAAGTTTTGAAGGAGACAATGTAAAGGTTGTTTATGCTTCGGCAAGAGGCAGCGGCTCAGTTGTCAAGAAGACTCTGACACTTACGAATGACGAGTTTGACGGATTTCTGCAGAGGGACAAAAACAAAGAGTTTATAGTCGTATATGATTTTAAAACATTTTTTAGCGATTTACTGCACCTGCCCCCTTTAAAGGAAAAACATCTTAAAGGCATTATAGAATCAGAGATAAGAAAAGGATTTCGTGAAGCAAAAGGATTCTCATTTATTTATACGGTAATTGGGGACAAAACATTAGAGGGCAAAAAAAAAAGAGAGATTTTTGTATTTGCAGCAGATAACAGAGAGATAGAGAATATACTTAATAGATTTGCGTCATATGGCAAGGCAGTAACACATCTCATTCCAAGGGTGTTTTCACTGGCAAAGATTGTTCCATTTTCAGAAGAGCCTGTCTTTTGTGTTTCGATCACGGGTATAGATAAAACCCTTTTTCTGCTGAAGGACGGGAATATTTTATTTATAAGGATTGTCCATGGGATAGAAAATGGTATTAATGACTTTGATATACAGAATATCAACATGACAATAAACCACTGCCGTCAGTCATTGAAAATAAATCCTCTGCAGGTTCTTCTTATAGGCAGCGCATGTTCAGAGTATAATGCCGGGATGGCTGTTATTTTGCCCCTTGTGTGTGTGGACTACAAGCCCAGGGTGTTTGCTGAAAAAGAGGCCATTATGGAATTTATATCAGTTATACCATGTATCTTAAAGGGCAAGGCGTCAAGAGAACTCTTGGAACACAGCAATATCCTTCCTGTCAAATACAAATCCATCTTAAATCTGAGAACTATCCTTTCATATTCTGTAGCAATGTTTTTGATTTTATCCGTTATCGGACTGTTATATATTATTGTTAAAATACCTGATGTCAGGATAGCTAAGCGCAGGATTGAAGTATTAAGAGCTGAAATAAAAAGTATAGAGACGGCAGGCAGTATATTTGCAGGGAAAAAGGCAGAACTTGAAAAATTCATGCCTGTCATCAAGATTGCAAATGAAATTAACTCAGCGCCTGAAATCCAAAAGGCTCTGCTTGTCATTTCCTCCCTTGATTTTACGAATATAAGTATAAACAATATTGATATGAAGACAGATACAGACGGAATAAAGTTGAGTGTAAAGGGCAAGATAGATGCTAAAAATCTTTCTGATATACAAATGCGGCGCCAAAGCCTTATTGATTCCATGAAAAAGGCAGAGGGCATGGAAGTGCTGTCAGATAAACTTGATATGAAAGAAAAAACATTTGAGGCAGAGGCTGTATACAAAAAGTGAACAGCAATGACTGAACAAATCACAAAACATATAAGATATAACATTGCACTCGGGGTCTTTGCATCTCTTGCTGTGTTTTGTGTCCTTGCATTGAATAAATACATTGATTCGCTTGATGACACTATAAACAAACTGGGGACAATCAAAATCAACCTTTCAGAAATGTCTGCAGAATCACAAAAGATTGATATGGTTCTGTCAAAAATAAAGAGTTCTTTTCTGCCGCATGACTTTTATGTGAAACCTGCCGATTATCAAATATTCAGGGCAGTTGATGATTTAAAATCCAGGTTTGCCGGCGAGGATATTGCCATTACAAATATTGAAGACAAGGGGGATCTCCTTGCCCTCCCTGTGAATATAACTGGCAGTGTGAAGAGTTATACAGACTTTGTTAATAAGGTAGGATACCTTTCAACTTTGGAATTCCCTTTTTTTAGTATAGCTAGCGTCTCATTGTTCAAAAGAGAGGAAAAATATGGAGCTGTAATATCGTATACAATCAGCGGTATATTCAGGATGCCAAAAAATAATTCGTAACGAAACTACACGAACCTTTGGACTGTCTGCGAGCTAACTCGTTCAGGCAGGCTCACAAAGGCGCATGAAAATCTTGCCTATCTGCCATAGCAAAAACAGCAACAGCAAAAGATATTTTTGGAACAAGAATTATAAATCATCAGCCGTCAGCCGTTAACCATGAGACAAAACAGTGATAGATAGAAAAACTAAAATACTTATATTCATGCCGTTTATTTTTGTTATACTGATGTTTATTGCAGGCTCTTTTATGAGGTTTAACTCTGCTTTCAGCCCTGCAGAAAGGCAATATTTAATTTTTGACAGGGAGAATGTAGATATTATAGAAAGAAAACATGCTCTTGTAACAAAGTCTGTAAAAAGCCCTTTAGATATACCGATTGCAGCGATAGGGAGAGATATCACTGGTGCGGCGCTTGAAACATCTGTATCTAAAGAGACATCTCCTGTGCCTGACGAAAAAGCGCAGAAAAAAGAAATAAAGGTTTCTTTTATCCTTATAAATGCAGGGGGAAAAATTGCAATAATCAATGGAAGGGTGATGAGAGAAAGGGATGTCTTTGATGGGGACAGCATGGTTGTAAGTATAGAGAAGGACATGGTTATGATAAAAGAAGCGGGAAAGGAGGGAAAATGGGTAAAGATGAACTAAAAACAGAATCAAGGCGGGTGTGCCTTCAAAAGACGAGTGGTTATAGTCTCTTTCCTTTTTTTCTTTTCTGCTGTTTTATTATAGGTTGTGCCTCTGCTGATATAAGGAGAGAGGTCAAGATACCAACGGATGTTGCAGAGATAAAACCGGTTCTGCCGCCTCCTGAAATAAAAACGCCTGCTTTTGTTCCTGTGTCAGAAGAGATTTCACCTCTGAAAACAAGGCTGGTAAGCATTGCGGCGCGGAATACACCTCTCAGGGATGTCCTTTATGTGGTTGCAGAGGCGGCGGGCATGAATCTGGCAATGGAGAAGGATGTTCTGCCTGAATCCCCTGTAACAATGACCTTGAAGGATGTTACTGCTGAAAATGCCCTAAACACAATACTAACTGGTGTTGACTATTTTTATTTGATAAAAGAAAATATGCTTATTGTAAAGGCAACTGATACAAAGATATTTGAAATTGGGCACCCTGGAGTTACACAGAGTTATGCTACAGATATTGGCGGTGATATCCTCAGCGGTTCGTCATCTCCGGGCGGTATAAGCAGCATAAAAGGTAATATTAGTCAAAGTACAAAAGGCGATGCGGCTGTATTGAATTTTTGGGATATAATTGAAAAGTCTCTATCAAGTATAATTTCGGGCACCGGCGCCTCATTAACCGGCGGAGCTGAGGCGCGCGTGCAGAGTGTTATAATAAACAAACTGACAGGGACAATAATCGTAACAGCAGCCAAGAAAAATCTTGAAAGGGTGGAGCAGTACCTTGCTATAGTTAAAAATGTCATGAACAGGCAGGTTATGATAGAGGCAAGGATAATAGAGGTTCAGTTATCAGACGGTTTCAAATACGGCATAGACTGGAATGCTGTAGGCAGGTGGACTAATGCGGGGTCAACTTTAACATTGGAAACAACAAAGTTTTCAAATGTGGTCAGCGCTACCCTGCCGACATTCAAGATAGGCATAACAGGCGGCGATGTTACCGCTCTTTTAAATGCGCTCCAACAGCAGGGTGAGGTCAGGACATTATCTAACCCCAGAGTGAATATAATGAACGGCCAAACATCGCTTTTGAGTGTCGGCAGGACTACCAATTTCATATCAAAGGTAACAAGCACAACCACAACGGCAGCAGGCGCTGCGCCGACTACAACATTTGCTGTTGAAACCGGCAGCATACTCTCAGGCGTTATGCTTGGCATTGTGCCGTATATAAACGAGTACGGTGAAATCTCTATGACTGTAACGCCCATAGTCTCCAATCTTGTTAAATTAAATGATGAAACTATAGGGTCAGGGGCAGATGCGACCAAACTATCTCTTCCTATAGTAGATTTGAGAGAACTCTCTACCACAGTAAAGATAAAGGATGGACAGGTGGTTGTGATAGGCGGGCTCATATCCAAGGAAGAAAAACTGAGCAACAGTCAGGTGCCTTTTCTCAGCAATATCCCATTAATAGGGCACCTGTTCAAAAGCATGGATAAGTCAGAGGGCAAGACAGAACTTGTGGTAATATTGAAGCCTGTAATTGTGTCAAACTAATATAGAGTTAGAGAGTTACGAGTTAATGGGCTGGGAGTTTAGAGTTATGAGTTAATGAGAACTAAAAAAAGGAGCAGTATAATATATGACTATAAATACTAAGCCCATACGAATTGGTGAATTACTAAAAGAAAAAGGTGTTATCACAGATAAACATCTTGATATAGCGCTGGCACAGCAGAAGATAACTTCCGAATTATTGGGTGATACCCTGATAAAACTTGGGTTTGTATCATCCATGGGGATTGCCGAGATACTGGCAGAGCAGGCAGGGCTTGAGTTCCTTGACATTAATGAGTATGTCATACCGGATGATACCCTGAAACTCATCCCCAGGGATGTAGCAGAGAAGTCCGGTTTTATCCCCCTCTCAATCAATAAAGATATTCTCAGCATAGGTGTTGGCAATCCAAGTAATATCCTGGCAGTGGATGTTGTAACAAAACTTATAAAAAAGCCGCCGCGTGTTTATATTATAGATGGAGCAATTATTGGCGATGTTGTAGAAAGGTCATATTTTTTCTTTGAGAACCGGATACAAAAACAGATAGAAGATATAATCGCCAATATCAAGTCTGCCGGCGCTGCTGATGGCGACTATGTGAACCGGCTTACAGATTTAATAATTATGGACTCTATCAGGAGGCATGTTACAGATATGCATATAAACCCTGCGGAGGATGTTGTGCATGTCATGTACAGGATAGACGGTGTCATGCAGTATGGCTACTGCCTGCCGAAGGCAGTTCAGAATGGCATTACATCCATGATTAAGATACTATCACAGTTGGATATTGCGGAGCAAAGGCTGCCGCAGGATGGTTCATTTACCTACTCGGCATTCAAAAAGACATATGATATGCGTGTTTCTACTGTGCCTGCAATGTATGGCGAAAATGTGGTTATAAGGATACTGTCAGGCGCTACCTCTTTTCTGAATATCTCTACACTTGGTTTTTATACTCCGGATGTTAAAAGGATAAAAAGCCTGTTCAACAAACACCATGGTATAATCCTTATAGTAGGTCCTACCGGTTCAGGTAAAACAACAACACTCTATGCAGCGCTGAGAGAGGTGAACCTTCTTGAGAAAAACATCCTTACTGTTGAAGATCCTGTTGAATATAAACTGCCTTTTGTCAAGCAGACTCAGGTAAACATTAAAGCAGGATATGATTTTGCGCTTGCAGGCAGAAGCTTCATGCGTCAGGACCCGGATGTCATGCTTCTGGGCGAGATAAGGGACGAGGAAACAGCAAAAATCGCAATCCGCGCCTCCATAACAGGACATCTTGTGCTTTCAACCCTTCACAGCAATGATGCAGTGACATCAATACCCAGACTTCTGGATTTCAATGTTGATAAATTTATGCTGTCAGCCTCTTTGCTTGCTGTTATGGCACAGAGGCTTATTCGTAAGATATGCAAGTTTTGCAAGTATGAATATCCTCTGTCAGAAGAAGAGATGAATATATTCAAGGAATTCGGATTTTCTGTGCATAAGGCATTTAAAGGCAAGGGCTGCGGAAAATGCAACCGTATAGGATATGCCGGAAGGGCAGTGATAGGAGAAATACTTGTAGTGGATGATGAGATAAGGGAGTTAATATATTCTGCTGCATCAATAAATACTGTTAGGGATGCAGCTGTGAAAAAAGGCATGAAGCCTTTTAAGGCAGACGCGCTCAGAAAGGCTGCAGAGGGCATAACAACATTGGAAGAGGTATTAAGGGTTGTGGGATGAACTACTACACATACAAAGTAGCAGATGAGGAAGGGATGATTGTAAGGGGCGCCATTGAAAGCGCTGATATATCATCAGCATATAATGAGCTTTCAGCAAAGGGTTTTTATATTTTAAGTTTGAAACTCTCAAACAGGCTGGCAGCAAGAATAGATGCAAAGATAAAGGCAAGGCATATAAAGAGGGCGGACATCATAGGGTTTGCAAACAACCTTTCTGTGATGTTAAAGGCCGGCGTCCCGTTATTGTCCGCTATGTTGGATATAATAAACATGACGGAAAACAGGCAATTTCAGAAGAGAATCTTAAGGGTAAAACGCTCAATAGAAATGGGTATGGGTTTTTCAGGGGCGCTGGAGGCGCAAAAGGATATATTTCCTGATATCCTCATGAGGCTTGTAAAGGTCGGCGAAGAGACAGGACGGCTTGACAAGAGCCTGTCAAATGTCGCATCTCATCTGCAGAAGATGGAAGACCTGTCAGCTGCTATCAAGAGCGCTATTATATACCCTGCGTTTGCTTTAGTAACAACAGGAGGCGCCCTGCTATTCTGGCTTGTATATGTTATGCCGAAAATTATGTCTTCACTCAAGGAGATGGGCGTAAAACTTCCTTTAATAACAAGGGTGTTGTTACATATAAGCGAATTTACCCAGACATTCTGGTATTTAATTCCTGTTATAGCAATTGCTATATTTGTAATTATAAAGATTATGAAGCAAAATGAGATTATGAGATACTATATAGACGCGCTTAAGTTGAAGCTCCCAATTGTACAATTGATTGTTCATAACAAACTCCTTGCGCTTTTTGCAGAGCAGTTGCACATCCTTGTTGTTGCAGGCATAACAATAGACAGGTCGTTCAGTATAATTTCAGAAGTTATGGGCAATGCCGTATTCAAAAAGGCTATAGTTGCATCCAGAGAGGCTGTAGCAAGCGGCAGCGGCATATCTGATGCATTGAAGACCCATTCAGTTTTTCCACCGCTTGTAATAAGGATGGTTAATATAGGCGAGGCCAGTGGAACCCTTGATGAGCAGTTTGTTTTTCTTTCTGACTATTACATAAAGAAACTGGACGGCATCTCCAAGAGGATGGAAAAGATGATAGAACCTGTTGTCGTAGTAGTAGTAGGACTTATTTTTGCCGTTATTATTATTGGGCTTATGATGCCTTTGTATGACCTTGTGTCAGGGATAGGAAAATAAATGGATTTCTTAGAATTTTTCAGTCTTCACGAAGACCCTTTCAGGTTGATACCTGACCCATTCTATTTTTATCCGTCATGCGAGCACAAGGAAATCCTTGAGTCTATCAGATATGTTATTGAGCATAAAGAGGGATTTTTTTTGGTAACTGGCGAACCGGGCACAGGCAAGACAACCATTATGAAGACATTCCTGAATTCCTGGAAAGATAAGGCAAAGATAGCCATGATACTCACACCCCGCCTTTCCCCTGAAGAGTTCCTCCTCGCAGTAATGGAAGACCTTGGAGTCAGGATAAGGAGCACGAACAAACATAACATCATCAGGACTTTCAGGGATTTCCTTATTGAGAATGCTTTAAGTGGAAAGAGGGTCATAATAATAGTTGATGAGGCGCAGAATCTCCCTCAAGAAACACTTGAAGAATTGAGGCTTTTATCAAACATGGAAACAGAGAAAGAAAAATTATTGCAGATAGTCTTGATAGGACAAGTTGAACTGCAGAGGATGCTTGCATCTGATAGCCTTAAGCAGTTGAACCAAAGGATAACAGTACGGACTATCTTAAGACCGCTTACAAGGGATGAGACTATAAACTATATAAATTACAGGCTGGTAAAGGGCAGGATGGGGCTTGCTTTGTTTGAAAAAAGTGCGATGGAGATGGTGTATAAGTTCTCAAAAGGCGTTCCACGGCTGATAAACCTCATATGCTCCAGGACTATGATGGCGGCATTCCTTGACGGGAGCATGAAGATTTCAAAAGCGCATGTAAGGCAGGCAATAAGCCATGTGTATGATACGGAGTCGCCGCAGACAAGCATGACATTGCATCCGAAGTTCAGGTATGCGCTTTTAGCAGCGATATTATTATTTGTGTCTGCGGCTCTTGCAGTTATTGTTTTCTTTCCTTTTAATGCAGGCAATGGCTCACAGAATGTTGCTCCAGGAAAGATGGAAACAGGAGTGGAGTTGGCAAAAGGCATGGAAGCAGAGCGGGTTGTCGGAGGATATAATCCTGATTTAAATAAAGGTGAAGGCCAGATTGTTAGGGCAGCGCCAGAAGAAATATTAACTGTCAATGTGGGTGATTTCCCAGCCCGGCGAAAAAAGACAGTGGCGGTTAATGTAAAGATTGCTAATATAAGAAAACTGCCGACATTAAATGCAAGGATAACAGGGCAGGCGCTCAAGGACACTCTCCTTGAGATAATAGGTGAAATTAAAGATGAGGATGGCCGCAAATGGTATAAGGTCAAAACAGATGACAGCAGCGCGGATGGCTGGATAGTAGGCAGGTTGACGAGAACAGCTAATAAAATCTAACGGATATCTTCTAAAAGCCTTATCCTTTCATTGGCAAATAGTTTGATTTTTGGATCCACCTCATTAAGAGATAAAACCTCTTTATAAAATTTTATCGCATCCGATATTCTTCCCTTTCTTTCCGCCACCCTTCCCAATCCGAGATAACCATCCACATCACCCATGTTATATAACATCCTGAATTGTTCAGCGGCATTATCATAGTTGCTTATATTTTCATATAAAAGCGCAGTATTGAATATTGCAAATCTGTTTGACGGCTCTATGGATAATGCATTTAATAAATATTCCGTTCCCTTTGTAAAGTTTTGCAGTTTTATATGCGCTATGCCCAGGTTGACAAGTGACGGGACATGGTCTTTCTTTATTGCAAGCGCTTTTTCAGAGTATTTTATTGCCTCATTGAAAGACCCCATATTGACAAAGATATTTGAGATGTTGTTCATGATTACATGGTTTTGGGGTTCTATATAAAGGATACTCATATAATGAGCAAGCGCATCAGAATAATTTTTTCTGTTTTCAGCAGCCTTTGCCATGTGCAGATAAAAATTTTTGCCGGCAATATCCTTTTTTTCTGTTTTTTCAATATCTGTACCGACAGAGGTATCAACTGTATTGTTTGCTGTTTTTTCCAATACATCAGATGCCTTAACCGAATTTGCCTCTAAAGAAGCAGCATCAACAGCCGGAAGTGGCAATGCCTTTACTGTCTCGCTTTTCTTTTTACTTTTAGTCGCGGATACCTTTGGTTTTTCAACCGTTGTCTTATCTGTCTGCCGCAGCACATTCAGGTCTGAAGATACTGCTGTCCTGTTATTCACCTTGTCATTGCCGGCAGATGGATGCAATCCTTTTTTATCCTTATCGCTCGTGGCAGGTTCCTGCGCGGCAATCTCTTTATCACCACCTTTTGCAAGTGGAGAACTGGGAATGGCAAGTTTTTCTGTTACAGGCTCTGCCTGTTCAGTCTTATACGCAACTGTCTTATCAATATCTTTTTGGCTGCTATGCTGTTTTGCAAGGTATGTATTTGTTAAATACATACCTGCTATACCTGAAACAATAAGTAAAACAGAAACCCCTGAAACAATTATAATTTTTTTCCTTATTATCTCTTTTTGAGAATGATCGGATACGGTGCGTTTAAGAGAGGGAGGGATATCCACATTTTTATTTACCTCACTTTTTTTCTCCCCTGCTTTTGAAAGCATATCTGCAAGAAGACTCATGGCATTATTTCCTTTATGTTTAAATGCAGTTCTGAGTTTTGAGTCTTGAGTTTAGAGTTATCCGCTTCTTGACTATCAACCTTTAACTCTTTAACCATCCACTCTCTACTCCTCAACTTCGCCTTCAGCCTCTTATATATCTTCCATGAATACTCAACCATTTTGCTTCTGCTTGATGCATTATAGCGCCATGCAGCCTCCCATGTGTAACAATGTGCTGCTTTAGCAGCTTTGCCCATGTCAGCATATTATAACAGAGTGTCTTGCTATAAGCAATAGATTGCCCAAAAGCAGACATTGATTTTTTTTGAGATTGCATGGAAAAACTACAAGCAGGGTGGAGAGGGTCAGTAAATATGAGGGGCAATGTCGGCAAGTGGAACGTTGACGGCGGTATCAATGTCACAAAGGTTAGACTTGCATATTATTACAATGGATTTGATGCTTGAACTTTAAAAAAAGGATGACATTGCCAGGTCTTCTATTGACAATGCTACTATATTATTACCACTGAATTTTCCTTGCCGGTTCTTTTTTCTATCTCACCTATGAAAAAGGCATTTTGCTTTAATGTCTTTAATCGCCTGATAATCCCATCAGCATCATCTTTTGACGCAATCAATACCATGCCTATTCCGCAGTTGAATGTCCTGAACATCTCTATTTCTGATATTTTTCCTCCATCCTGTATGAAACGGAATATAAACGGCATCTTCCATCTGTTTTTGTAAATTACAGCCTTGCAGTTATTTGGCATAACCCTCGGCACATTCTCAATAAGCCCGCCGCCTGTTATATGGGCTATGCCTTTTATATTGAATTTCTTTTGGATGGCCTTTATGGCTTTTACATATATCTTTGTGGGCGCAAGCAGTTCTTCGCCAATATTTCTCTTAAACCCTGATATTTTACTTTCAGGCTTTAGTCTTAACTTATCAAACAAGACCTTTCTTGCCAGTGAATATCCATTACTGTGCAGACCGCTTGACGAAAGGCCTATGATTGCATCTCCTGATTTTACGGCAGAGCCGTCTATAATCTTATCTTTTTCAACTATGCCTACAACAAAACCTGCCAGGTCGTATTCTCCGCCATCATAAAAACCGGGCATTTCTGCTGTCTCTCCACCGACAAGGGCGCATCCTGCCTCTTTGCACCCCAGTGCGATACCTTTTATTACAGATGCCGCATTCTTTGCATTAAGCCTTCCTGTTGCAAAATAATCCAGAAAAAAAAGCGGCTCTGCACCGCTTACAATCAGATCATTTACACCCATTGCAACAAGGTCTATGCCGACCGTGTCATGTTTGTTCAGCATAAATGCAATCTTTAGTTTTGTTCCAACACCGTCTGTTGATGAGACAAGCACAGGATTTTTATATTTCTTCAGATTGAGCGAAAACAGGGCGCCGAAACCGCCGATGCCTGCCATGACCTCCGGTCTTGATGTGGCCTTGGCAAAGGGTTTTATGAGGGTAACAAGCTTTTCTCCTTCATCAATATTGACGCCGGCTTTTTTGTAGGTAATACCGTTCAAAGTAAAATCTCCGGTTGCAAGAGGCATAAGACAGTTGAAAGTTGTAAGTTGCGAGTTTTGTTTACAACTTGAAACTTGCGACTTTAAACTTTTTTTGTAAGGTTAATCCAATTAAAAATCAAAGTCAAACATTTTCGGGGAGAATTTACTTTGAATAGACTGGTTTTTTATGATAAATAGCCTATATTGTTGGACAGGGGAGAGGATATGAAAAAAATAGGGATTGTTGCAAAGCTTAATAAGCCGGAGACTATCAAGGTAAGCCATGATATTGTAAAATGGGTTACTGACAGAGGGGTAGAGGTATATCTGGATAACGAGCTTGCTGCCAAGCTGGGGCATCCAAAAAGTTGTTCAGCTGCAAAACTTCCTGATACCGTCGAGTTAATCATAGTATTAGGCGGGGACGGGACTATGCTCTATGCAGCCCGCTTGATTGGTGAGAATAAAATTCCAATCCTTGGAATTAATCTAGGCAATCTCGGTTTTCTTACAGCCATTAAAATGAATGAGATTTATCCTGTATTAGAGCGGGTTATAAAGGATGATTTTGAGACAGAAGAAAGGATGATGCTTTCTGTCCGGATGCAGAGAAGTGATGGAAGCGTATCAAAATATACTATCTTGAATGATGTAGTAATAAAAGGAACATTGGCGCGGCTTATTAGCATCGAAGCCAGCATAAATAAAGAATACGTTACAACCTACAGGGCAGACGGCCTTATTATTTCAACGCCAACAGGCTCAACCGCATATTCACTTTCAGCAGGAGGCCCGATACTATATCCAACAATCCATTCTATTATTGTCGCCCCCATATGCCCATTTAACCTGACCAATCGTCCTGTTGTCATACCTGACTGGATGACAGTTGAGATATCGCCAAGGCCGGATAATGACAATGTAATGCTGACGCTTGATGGGCAGGTTGATATTCCTCTCAAGAGAGGAGACATGATAGAGGTAAAGAGATCTGATGCCAGCCTGTATCTTGTAAAATGCCCTGGCAAGAGCTATTTTGATATTTTGAGGGAGAGGCTCATGTGGGGAGGGAAGTAAAGCGATTTGTGTTTTACGATTTTCGATTTACGAATTTGAAAAACCTATGCTTTTGGAACTCAACATAAAAGACTTTGCAATTATTGACAACTTGCAGATATTATTTGGTAAGGGGCTGAATATCCTTACAGGTGAGACAGGCGCAGGAAAGTCCATAATAGTTGACGCAGTCAAGCTGATTCTTGGAGACAGGGCTTCTCAGGACGATATAAGGTCTTCAAAGGATGAGGCAGTTGTAGAGGCGATGTTTGATGCTGCGTCTCTTGATATAGCAGGGATACTTGAGTCAGCAGGTCTTCCCAATGAAGAAAATCTTATCATAAAACGGGTCATAAACCGTTCAGGCAAAAACAGGATATTCATAAACAGCAGCATGGCTAATCTTTCAATCCTCCAGGATATAGGCAGTCGCATTATAGACATCTACGGACAGCACGACCACCAGTCTTTAACAAAATCTGAGGAGCATATAGATATACTTGATGCCTTTGCCGGGCTTATGGGTTTACGGAGTGATGTTGCAAAGGTTTACAGGGAATTTTTTTCAATAAAATCAGAACTGGATAATCTCACAACAGACAGCCAGAGGCTCCTTGAAAAACAGGATTTTTTAAGCTTTCAGTCAAAGGAGATAGGGGAGGCAGCTCTTAAAACAGGTGAAGACTGGGAGCTTAAGAAAGAAAAGGAAAAACTTGCAAATGCAGAAAAACTCTTTGAGGCAGCAAATTCAGGCTATGACTCATTATATGCGTCCAGCGGTTCAATACTGGAGAGGCTGTCACAGATATTGAATAAACTGAAAGATGCCTCTAAATTTGATGAAGAACTAAAACCCGTCATAGAGAATATGGAATCTGCTGTATGCCAGCTTGAGGATGCTGCGACATCGCTGAGGGATTATACTCAAGGGATTAGCTTTGAGCCTAAAAGGCTTGAGGAGGCTGATAACAGGCTTGACCTTATAAATAAACTCAAAAAGAAGTACGGTACTACAATTGAGACCATTTTAAAGAAGAAACAAGAAGTAGACAGAGAGCTTGATAATATTATCCATCACGATGAGAGGATTACAGAGCTTAAAGAAGCAGTTCTGAAGGCAAAGGAAAATACCTTGAAATTATCCAAAAAACTTTCTGAGAAGAGGATAGACTCAGCAAAACTCCTGGAAAAGAAGATAGAGGAGGAGCTTTCCGACCTCAATATGAAAAAGACTGTTTTTGAGGTGCATATAGAAAAAAATAAAGATATAAACGGAGATTTTATATTAGGCGAAAAGGGGATAGACAGGGTTGAGTTTTTCATATCTCCGAATATTGGCGAGGAACCAAAGCCCCTGTCAAAGATTGCATCAGGCGGGGAGTTGTCAAGGATTATGCTTGCCATCAAGCGGATAACAACAACCGGGAAAATACCGGTCCTTATATTTGACGAGGTGGATGCGGGCATAGGCGGCGGCACAGCAGAGGTTGTAGGTAGGAAATTAAAAGAAGTTTCAAAAAATCATCAGGTGCTCTGCATTACGCATCTTCCGCAGATTGCCGCTTATGCTGATACTCACTATTCTGTTTCAAAAGAGGTGTGTGGAGGGAGGACAGTCGCGGGAGTTAAAGAGCTTAAGGCCGATGAAAGGATTTCAGAGCTTTCCAGAATGCTTGGAGGAGTAAAAATTACGAGCAAGACAAAGGAGCATGCAATGGAGATGCTGGAGAATGCGAGGGAAGGGGCGTAGGATATTTTTGCTGAATATCATTTCAAGGTACGGTCTGCTTATATACTGAGACGATGTCAAGAAAATAGACATAGAAGATTTTACTTACCCCATAATTTCCATGTGGTTAATGGGATGTGTTCACAATTTTTAATTTTTAAGGGAAAGAATAGATGATAAAAAAGATTTCTGTAGAAAATCTTAAGGTAGGGCATTATGTTGACAGTTTTGACCAAAGTTGGTTTTCTACACAGTTCTTGTTCCACAGGTTTAAGGTAAAATCGCAAGGAGATATTCAAAAACTCATAGACAGCGGCATAAAAGAGGTCTATATAAATACTGAAAAGGGGATTGATGTTGATGAAAAAAGGGAACGTAATATACAAACCCTTTACATAGATGAAAGGGAGAAGCTTCTACTTGATGAACAAGGTGTTGAGAGGGAAAAGGAACTATCCGGAAATGGTCTTGCAAAAGGTTTTGAGACACAGGAAAGAATCCATAGATACAATGATTATCTTACCAACTATATCCCTATAGACCCTTCCATGCTTATATCAGGAATTACAATTCCATTTCCAGTATTCATTGATCTGGATATAAAGGTCTCTTTATTCCATGAGGCAGACAAGATATTTGACGAAGATTTAATACCCTCTTTTTCGCCCGAGTACAAAAAGGCAAACATCCTGATAAGGATAGGAGATAAGGACAGATATCAATTTTATCTAAAGGGACTATTGGCAAATATACAGTCATCCGAAATTAAAGAGGATATTAGGATTGCGATAATAAAGGAAAATACAAAGATTGTTACAAAGGAATTGCTTGAAAATCCACGAAGCGGCATTCATCTGAAAGAGGCAAAAAGCTCTGTTAATGAATTGATTCAAACAGTGTTTGAAAATCCGTCATCGTTTTACAGCCTTATGCGGATAAATACCCACGACTACTATACTTATGTCCACTCTGTTAATGTTTGCACCATTTCCATAGGCATTGGCATGCTGATGGGGCTGACAAGGAACCATCAACTTTTTAATCTTGGTTTTGGCGCCTTGCTTCATGACATCGGCAAGAGTGTGATAGATTCTACTCTTATAAATAAGCCAGGGAATTTAACTGATACGGAATTTAATATAATGAAAAATCATGTTTTGTTTGGGGAGAAAATCATGGAGGGTCATAAGGACATCCCTGAAATAGCGCTCTATCCATTAAAGCATCACCACGAGAAAATAAGCGGTCTTGGTTATCCCCGTGGACTTTCAGGAGATGAGATACACCTCTTTGGCAGGATTTCAGCCATTTCAGATATATACGATGCCCTCACTACTGAACGGGCATATAAGAAGGCGCTTTCTCCATTTGATGCCTTAAATCATCTTGCAAGACATACCATGGATTATGACCAGAAGATATTCAAATATTTTGTTACCATGCTTGGCAAACAGGAGAGGATTCTTGATATTAAACCTGAAACCTGAGTGAAAATGGGTTAAATTTTCACTTTTCCGATTTGCTTTATGGCATACTCAAATGCTTCTTTATACAAAAAGTTTGCCGGTAGTTTTAAAGTTGGCCTATTATCGGTTCTCACAAGTTCACCGGGTATCAAAAGAGTAAAAGGGGACGGTTCTAATTAAATGGAAAATGCTACTAACAAGAAGATAGGGATAATAAATAGAACCGTCCCCTTTATCCTTCAGATAATTCAGTAGTTATGTTAACTCATGGTTTTATAAAAAAGAGCCAGAAAACCCCTAAATCTGAAATAGAAAAAGCAGAGGCTTACAGGAGAGACTTTTTAAAAAGGAGGAGTAAACATGAATAACCTTAAAAACTACATAAGCGAAAGGAAAAAAAGAGATAAAAATTTTGAGGAGGGTTTTTATGAAGGTTACGAACAATTCAAAATTGGTGTAATGCTTCGTCAGGCACGTGAATCTGCTGGATTGACTCAAGACGAACTTGCACGCAGGCTTAAAACCAAGAAAACAGCAATTTCACGAATTGAGAACCATGCAGATGATATTAAGCTTTCAACTTTAGAACGTGTTGCCGCTGCACTTGGAAAAAGGCTGCAAGTTAGTATTGCTTAATTTTTATTTGCCAGCAATGGCAGATTAGGAATCACGCCACCTATCTCCACTGGGGATAAAATCATGACCAAACAAGAAGCTAAAAAAATTATAACCGATGCCATTCAATCAGGTAGAAAATCGCTCCTGGAGCCTGAGGCAAAGGCGCTTTTGTCTTCATTTAATATACCTGTGCCCAAAAATGTTTTCGTAAGGAGTGCAGAGGGTGGTGTAAATGCCGCAAACAATATGGGATACCCTGTTGTCCTCAAGGTTGTGTCAATGGATATACTGCACAAGACAGAGGCAGGCGGGGTAGTTACTGGAATCAGGGGCGCAGGGGATATGCAGGATTCATTCAATGAGATGATATTTGAACTATCTGACCGTAATACAACCGCCAGGATTGAAGGTTTTTTAATAGAGAAGATGGTAGATAAAGGGATAGAGGTTATTATCGGAGGGATGAGAGATTCGCAGTTTGGCCCTGCGGTCATGTTTGGGATTGGCGGCGTGATGGTAGAACTCCTGAAGGATGTCTCTTTCAGGCTTACACCTGTTACTAAAGATGAATGTCTTGAAATGATGAGAGAAATAAAGGCATATCCGCTGCTTACAGGCTACCGAGGGAGCAAGCCTTGTGATATTGATGCAATTGCAGATGTTATTATAAAGGTCGGCGATATAATGTGCGAGATGGATGTAATAAAGGAGATGGAAGTCAATCCGCTTATTGTGTATCCTGATGGTGTTATGGCAGTGGATGCGAGGGTGTTGTTAAATGCACGCTGAAAAATGCCCATCTGCTTTGTCAGGACTGCGGGGCCGTATTTACTGTAGTTGCCCAATTTATTGGACGTATTTAAAAACGCCGATAAATCGGCAAACTACAATTTAATCGCATCTGGGAGATTTTTGAGCATGAACAAATTCAGGTTATATGTTTGAATCTGTGTTATGAAGGTGAATATCTGTATGAACAAAATCCACGGTGGAAATATCTGGAAGATTGCAAAGGAAAACGGTTTGAGGCCGGATGATATTCTTGATTTCAGCGCCAGCATAAACCCGCTTGGGCTTTCGCCAAAGGCAGAGGCTGCAATTAAAAACTCGATTCCGCTTTTACGCCATTATCCTGAGCCGGATGCCGATGCGCTCAGGGCAGAGCTTGCCTCTTATCATAACCTGCCTGAAGAGAATATCCTTGCGGGAAACGGTTCATCGCAATTTATATATCTAATCCCTCAGATTCTTCAGCCGAAGAGGGCGCTCTTGATAGAGCCATGTTTCAGCGAATATAGAAACTCTCTTGCAAATGGCTGCGCAATAGATTCATTCATCTGCAGGGAAGACAAAGTCTTTCTTCCTGATACAGACAAACTTTTTGCTGTTCTTAAAACCGGCTATGACATTATCTATCTGGGGAACCCTGCAAATCCAACAGGCGCCCTTATTAGTAAAAAGACAATTCTTGATATTGCCGGAGAGTGCAGGAAATATGGAACAATCCTAATTGTTGACGAGGCATTTATAGATTTTGTGGAGGAAGAATCCGTCAAGACGGCGGTTGAAGGGTATGACAATCTTATTATTTTGAGGTCAATGACAAAGTTTTTTGCGATGCCGGGGCTGCGACTGGGATATATTATTGCGCATGATGATATCATCATGCGGTTTACGGATTTCATGCCGCCGTGGTCTGTAAATACCATTGCCGTTGCCGCAGGCATTGAGGGCCTCAGAGATAGAGACTACATCAAAAAGACGAGAGAGAGGCTGATTTCCGAGATGCCGTTTCTTATGCAAGGTTTGTGCGCCATACCTTATTTAAAGACCTATCCAAGCAAGGTCAATTATCTGTTTGTAAAGATACTTTTCCCTGCTATACTTACTGCAGACATTCAAAGGCAGTTATTAAAAGACGGTCTGTTGATACGGGACTGCGCTGATTTTATCGGCCTTGATGGCAGCTTCTTCAGGGTTGCGGTAAGAAAAAAGCAGGAGAATAGATTACTGATTGATTGTATAAGCAGGCTCTTTGTAAATCTGTAATAAGCAATGGAGGGCGCGTGAAAATATATCTTGGATATTGTAAGCCCAGTAAGATATTTGGTCTCTTATGTGTTAAATATGTCATTGTTTTATTTGTAGTATTTTCCCCCTTATTTTCAGAGGCAGACGAACTCTCTGACCTCAGACAGAAGGTGGAGAGGCAACAGAAAGAAATAAATGAGCTTAGCCATGATTTGGAGAAGCTGGAACAGGTTGTGGGAGTTAATGAAACGACTAGCATAAAACCGATATTTGGCGCAAACATGGGAATATTTGGCGATATAAATTTTTCAACCAATAGCAGGGAAAAGGCTAAAAACAGTTTTTATTTGGGAGAGATTGACCTTTATTCCACAGGAAGTTACGGCGACAGGCTGACCTTTCTTTCTGAGATTGTCATAGAAGGCGAGGAAAATGGATTTATAATTGATGTTGAAAGGCTTTGGGCAGGCTATAGATTCAGCGACATTCTTATGGTGATGGCAGGTAAAGAGCATACCGCATTGGGTTATTGGAACAAAGAATATCATCACGGCAAGCAGTTGTTTTTAACCGTTGCCAGGCCGTTTTTCCTGAATTTTGAGGATGAAGGCGGCGTTATTCCTATGCATATCACAGGCCTGCATTTTACAGGAAGCTGGGGGGACAACTTTGCAAGGTTTAAGTATGATATTAACATTGGCAATGGCTCTCATATAAACCATGCTAAAAGAGAGCTTATGTCTGATGACATCCGTGATGAAAACAATTCAAAAGCCATTGTCTTACGCATATCTGCCAGACCAAACAGCGTGCCTAATTTAGCCGTAGGATTGTCAGGCGCTGATTTCAGATTGGATACCAGCGCAAAGGCTGATGTCAATGAGAGGGTATACGGAATAGATATTGAGTATGAGCATAAGGGGTTTGAATTTGTAACCGAATACTTTCGCCTGGTCAATTCAGATGCTGTGGGCAACGGATTTTATGCGCAGCTTGGTTACAGTATTATGGAAAATATTACGCTGTATGCAAGATTTGAAAGCCTTGAGACAGACCGAAGCGACCCGTATCTTAATGATTTGAGAGGCGGAATTGAGAGAAGGCAGACCATTGCAGGGGTTAAGTATGATGTAGATGCGGTGCACAGCAGCATCAAGGCCCAGTATCGCTATGATGACGCAAAGGACGGCAACGACTACAATGTTTTTGAATTGCAGTGGTCGTTCGGATTTTAGAACAAAAAATGAATCCATCACCCTCCCCTTTGTCCCCTCCCTCAAGGGAGGGGAGACTTCTTAAGCTCCCTATCCCCTTGCGGGTTAGGGTGAGGGGGAAAAGGTATTTTCGGGGCAACTCATGAAAAAATATATCTTAACAATTATTTTTTTACTCTTTGCCGCAAACACATACGCCGATGACATTGCTGTCATCGTGAACGCAACAGGCCCTTTAACAGAAATATCAGAGGCGGATATACGGGAGATATATCTTGGAAATATGAAATTTGCAGGAGGCGCGGCAGTTATGCCCATCCACTACAAAGAAGGCCCTGTAAAAGATAAGTTTCTGTCTTCCATCATCGGGATGGATTCTAAAAAATACAGGCTCTACTGGACAAAAAAGGTCTTTCAGGAAGGCGGCTCTCTCCCTGTATCTCAAAACAGTCCGCAACTGATAATGCTGCTCGTCAGGAAGAATGCCGGCGCAATAGGATATATAACGGTATCGGAATTGGACGGAGTTAAAGGAATAAAGGTAATAACAAAAATCAAGGACGAGTAGGACTTTATGAAAATATCTATCAACAAAAAGATAATGGGCCTCTTTTCAGCAGGGGCCATACTCTTCATCCTCTTTGCTACCGGTTCTTTACTCACTATAAAAAGCCTTAGCGCTATGTTAAGGGATGCTGATGTTGCGGCCAAAAAGGTTAGCCTTACAGGCAATCTCCAATTGCAGGTGAGCAGATTGCAGCATCCCATAGATGATTATCTGATTGGAGGTGATATTACAGATAGGGA
This sequence comes from Deltaproteobacteria bacterium, assembly GCA_016219285.1. Taxonomy (GTDB): domain Bacteria; phylum Desulfobacterota; class GWC2-55-46; order UBA9637; family UBA9637; genus JACRNJ01. The sequence continues at coordinate 33 of JACRNJ010000083.1, read as the reverse complement.
TAGGTTTGACTCTATTATTAATGAGATGTCAGG
>JACRNJ010000084.1 GCA_016219285.1 Deltaproteobacteria bacterium | reverse complement strand
TGAAAAACTACCTTTTTTAAAATTGTCATGCCCGAATGCTTCTGTCGGGCATCCATAAGTCATTAAATTTACAAGAACTGGATTCCCGCTAAAAACATGCGGGAATGACATAAAAAGAGTTTTTCAGAGTGTCCTTAAGTGATATAAGAAATAAATCATGTAAGGACAGGTGGGATTTTTTTGTGGAATGAAATTACTGAAAATCAGGACGAGTTTAACCCACCATGCATTTTGAAAAGCTGGATTTTAATGATTTTTTTTGGGAATCTGAGCGCAAAGAGTATGCGGAGCAGTATTTAAAAAACTAAAGATTTAGCAGACGACAATCTCAACCTCAACCTTTACCTCATCCTGTTTTTTAAAGGATAAACCTCTTAACCTCAATTGCAGGCACATCAAAAATCTTTGCACGAACAATAACCCTTAAATTTTTTATCTCCCTTATCTTTTTATAAATAAAACAAATGGCAAGGGCGATGCTCAACGGTTCTACCACAGTCAGCCTGCAAACTTTGTGTCTGAGCAATTCTTCAAACCGCTCCTCCAGAAAGAAGGCGCTCTCCGGCTCCGCTGAGCCGATTAACTTTTTCCAGCGGCTGTCTTTTAACAAATCAGCGAGCCCTTTCAGAAGCTCGCTTTTATTCCGGCTTTCTGATAGTCTTAGAAACCCGCCTTTATGAATCATATCCCCGCCTGCAAGAAAATAATCGCCCACATCTGTAATAGCGACGCCTTCATCACCCAATTTTAATAAGGTAGATATGTTTATACAATCTATCCTTTGTTTTATAAACTGCTCAATTATTTTTTTATTTATATCATTTTCAGCCGTATCATAAAAAGCATGACTGGCGGCAAAGCGATCCAATGCAAATTCAAAAACTGCAATATGTCTTTCACGCATATACTGCTTCATGACTCGCTGCATGGGTCTTGCATATTGGCTTCCCCATGTAGAAAGCAGCTTTACAACCTCAAACACATCCTTCTGCTGGTTCAATTCCTTTAATGCAGACTCGTTCATCTCGCCGGCTGGTATGAGGATAGATGCGCTCTCATCAGGTGAAATACCATTTGCCCTGGCTCTTAACAGCGTCTTTAAATTGTATACCTCCCATATAGAAAATATTGCCCGCAGTAAAACCCTTGTTTGCTCAGAAGAATAACTCCACAATTCCTTAAAGGTCTTGGCAAGGTTTCTATTAAGTCCAGCCACTACAAGCTCTCTTTCGTTTTTATACATTGCAGAGGCTATCTCTATATCCCGCACATAGACGGTTTCTTTTAAGCGGCTTATCAGACTCTTAATGCCGTCTGCGGCAATAAGCCCGTCGTATGCCTCTTTAGTAAGAAGCTCACCTTTCCACGCCCTTATCCTCGCATTGAGATAACTCAGGTCCACCATAAAAATAAATTCTAATTTCTAACCACCGATAGATTCAATCGGGGGCTAATTTCCAATAAAAATCAAAACATTGGAAATTTAGTCATTGGACATCTCACCTGATACCCCATCCCCACTCTAACCCTCACCTTGAAGGGGAGGGAATAAGGAGAGTTCCTCCCTCACACAGAGAGAGATCCCCCCTCTTTTCTTCCTCTCCATCAGGGAGAGGATTAAGGTGGGGGTGGGGTTAATTTCATCTCGCTTTGTGATTCGAAGGCTCATGAATGTTTTATTAGAAATTAGGCATTTAGGATTTAGGAATTTCACCAAACAACATCTTGTCAATCATTGAAACAAGCTCTGCTTTTGCCTTCTCTAATCTTAAATCCAGTGTGTTTGCCATCTTATATTTTTTATCCTTGCTCATAATAACAACCCCAGTCGGCATGTTTTCTATTGGATTAGGAATTAACTCAAAACCATAGTCATTGTTTAAATCAGATAAAATAGCAATGTCCTTTTTTGATGCAAGAACTGCCGCCTTTGCATCTCTCATATGTATAAGCCATTTGTCCGCAGCCTCTTTAAAAAACCTTTTCAATATATCCGGATAATCTTTATTATGCCGCAGCCCTTGAAGTCTATTGTATGCCGCATCAAAAACCTTGCTTATGGCAAATTGCCTCTCTTTCAGTGTAAGCTCCTTGGCATACAACCGCACATTGGCTAATGTTTCTAATTTTTGAAGCTCTACGGATATCCTCGCCTTTTCAAACTCTTTTTGCCTTAATCCATCCGCCTCTTCAACGGCTGTTTTAAGAACAGCATCGGCCTCTTTCTCAGCCTCTTCAATGATGCCGGCATATTCCCTTTTGGCGTCTTGTTCCAGCGCTTTTAACAGTTCTTTTTCGCTCATACATCCATTCTCTCAAGCCAGAATAAGATAGGCTATAACAAAACCAAGTATTACCATGGTTTCAGGTATTGCCGTCAAAATAATGACAATGCCGCTCAATTCTGGTTTTTCTGCCAAGGCTCCGGCGCCGGCAGAACCTATCTTGCTCTGCGCCCATGCGGTTGCAAGCGCCGGCACTGCTATAGCAATCGCCGCCGCTAACGCGATAAGACCTTTTTCCATAAATACCCCCTGTTTTTAGATTTACGATTTACGATTTGGGATTTTAGATTTTAAATCGTAATTCGTAATTCGTAAATCGTAATTTATTTGCCTTTCTTAAACGGTTCATATCTTCTTCCGCCAGTTTGATAAAATTTGCTGAAAAACTCCACATAGTGAAGTCTAAGCGCTTGAATGCCGGGACTAAGTATGCCCAGTAATATATTTATGATATGCACTATGCCGGCTATGAATATGCCGAGGATAACATTGTCGGTTAATCCACCCAGCTTATTTGCCAGCAGCGCCAATGCAACAGATGCAGTTCCAATGGCCATTATACGGGCATATGAAAGGATATTGCCTATTGTCTTCACTGCCTCCAATGGCCCGATAACACCTTCAAATAATATAAGTATAATAAAGGCGGCCAGCATAATAACTACGCCCGGTGTAATGAGTCCCTTTGGCAGATAACCTGCCAGGACGGCCAATATGGCAATCAGGGCAAGCATCAATATCAAAGTAGACGCCTTTGCCATAGCCTCCCTGCCCTTGCCCCTGTGGATATAATTAACTATTGCAAGCATTAAGCCGAGAAATATATGCCCTGCGCCTATTCCAATCGCCAATAAAAGGAAAACCTTCATTGCCTTGACTCTGTCAAAGATGATTGGATGAAGAAGGCCAAACCTTTCCCCCAAATCTCCAAAAAATTCTCCAAAAAGTATTCCAAATGCCATTGCAAACAGGCTCGAAATGGTTAATACAGAGGCAAGACTTGAAAGGTACTCCCTTGCTTTAAATCGCTTTTTGAGATAACGACTCAACACAAAGAGTATTCCGCCATATCCAATATCGCCAAGTATGAGGCCAAAAAATGTCGGAAAGAATAATGCAAGATATGGTGTTGGGTCTACAGAACCATACTTCGGCGGCGGCAGGATATTTAAAAAAACCTCAAATGGTTTTAAAAGTTTTGGGTTTTTTATATATACAGGTATTAAGTCTATCTCATCCTCTCTTATCTCCATCTCCCTCACCATCACCTTATCGCCAAACTTATCCATGATAGCTGCGGAAAGGGCGTGGAATTTATCCTTGGGAATCCATCCAACTATAACAAATGTAAACCTTGTATGGGCGCAGTATGCCAATGTCTTTAGCTCATCAACCGTATCACGCAGAAGCCTCATCAATAATTCAAGCTTTTTATACCATTTCTTAGCTAACATATTTAATCTATTATCAATATTCATTATCAAGACAGGCATTTCTTCCCTTCTCTTTATCATAACCTTGAGCGCATCAAAGAGCGTCATCTCGGTATACCTTTCCGGAAGTTTTATCTCTGCTATGGCCTCGCTAGCGATAAGCGCCTTCATAGTCGCATCATATTTTTTAGGGTAGGTAATTACAATGCCAATGGTATCTTTATCTATATCCTTTACAAAAAACTGATGCCTCTCTTCTGCAATACGGCCTACCTCATTCTCAAGCAAAGGGATAATATCCTCTTTGGCCCTGTCTATGGTAATGCCAATTGTCTCAAAATTATTAAGCCCCTTTAGTTTTGCCACAAGAGGCGCAATGCCTTTTAATATCTTTTCATAACGTCCAATGGATGAAATTTCCTCTGAAAGCCCTGCTTTTTCGGCATGCAGCCCTTTAACCTCTTTCTCCAATTTATCCACTTCATCCAGAAAGGCATTAGATGTAATGTCCGCGAGCACCAGACCCATCCCTTTATCCCCTCCTTGGAGGGGAAGGGGTGGGTCTGATGCAGGAAGAAGAAGATGTATGCTATTCAGCCGTTCAAACATCCTCTCAAGACTTTCCTTTAATAAAGCCTTTCCCCTTTCAATAGGCTGTCTCTTTAAATATGAATCTTCAAGCTCAATCCTTGCGGGTATGCTCTCTATATGAACAATCCCAAGATTATGAAGCAATCTTATAACCTCATCCATTAACCCCTTGGAACCAATAAGCTGCACCTTGCTCATTGCCTTTATCATAACAAAATAGATGAAAGGTGATTGGTATCAGGTGATAGGGAAAACCCTTTCATCTTTTACCTTTCATCTTTCATCTTGCACCTCCCACTATATGCTGCACCACCGCCTCAACAGCCTCTTCAAACCTTTCATCTGCTAACAGTCTCAACCCTCCGGCCATTTTTACGGCCTCAGCCTCTATAGTTTTCGCTTCTTTATCAATCTTTTCCATCTCGCTCTTTTTATATTCATCTAACGCCGTATGAACCTCTTTGGCCATGGATATTTTTATCTCTTCGGCTTTATGTATTGCATCTTGTTTAATCTTAAACGCCTTTTGCCTTGCCTCATTCAGGAGGTTATCCAGCTCTTCTTCTTTCTGTTTCAAAGATTCTATAACATCTGATTCATTCACCCCTTTGACCTCCCCTAACTACTTCATTCTTAAAAAAACCAGTTACACACCCTATTTTGCAGAATCTGTCTGCTTTCAGGGTCTAACCGGGTTCATCACCCTTCTCCATTTCTCCTTGTCCTTTTCCCTCTTCGGCTTCTATAGAATACTTTCCCTCTGACCACTTTCCCAAATCAATCAGACTGCACCTCTCCGAACAGAATGGCCTGAAAGGGTTCCCTTCCCACTTGCTCTCCTTGCCGCATACAGGACATTTTATCTTTGTGTTCATGATTTTGCGCATCAGAAATCAAGCGGGCTTTTTACCTATTTAATCAACTCCTTCCCGATATTCTTATACTTCTTTTCAAGAAGTCCGTCAACACCCAAGATTATCAATGTCAAGCCCACAAAGTGCAATTCTGCCGATACAGTGGTGTAATATTAAAATAAGGAGGAAGTGATATCTATGTTGCTCCATTGGGATGATAAAGAATTGCTTCACGCGGAGGAAGCATATATTGCGCTCGCTGTCCTTTTTACCGCCGCAATACTGGTCGGCGGTTTTTTCCTCCTGTAATTAAGACCAACATAGTCCGCACAAAAAAGAGGTGTAGACACTTACGCCTCCTTTTTGTTGGTGCAAATTGATTTTGAGGAGTTGATTCGGTTATGCTCAATTCGGGTCCCAAAAATAGACATTGATTTTTGGGAAAACTGGCAAGTTGCCTGTCAGACGAGGCAGAGGCCATTTTTGTGACGCAACCGCATGTTCACCGATACAGTGAGGAACAAAAATTGGCCGATAACGAAGTATGGCAGGCAAATCACCAGTTTGTAAAATAGCGAGGTTTTTAATCGCTATTTTACGGTGGGTAATCTGTCTTGATAATCTATATAATCAGGTATGTTAAATTATGCCTCCAGATATATCCAGAATTCCCTGTTGCCCTTTGCCCCTTTTATTGCTGATTCGCAAACACCTTTTACAACAAAACCTGCCTCTAAACAAAATACCCTTATCCTATCAACAACCATCTTATGTATTGCTGGATTTCTTATTATCCCCTTCTCCCCAACCTCTGTTTTTTTTGCCTCAAATTGCGGTTTTATCAAAGCAAGGATTTTTCCTTTCTCTTTGATAAATTCCCTTGCCTTCGGAATAACCTTTTCTAACGAGATAAAGGAAACATCTATTACAGCAATATCAACCTTTTTATCAACATCCTTAAATTCAAGATGCCTTATATTCCGTCCTTCCAGCACAGCAACTCTTTTGTCGTTCCTCAACCGCCAATCCAAAAGCCCTTTCCCCACATCAACTGCAAACACCTTATTAGCCCCTTTTTTCAATAAACAGTCCGTAAAACCGCCGGTTGATGCCCCAACATCTATAACAGTTATGCCTTTTACATCTATACCAAAATAATTCAATGCCCCTTCAAGTTTTAATCCGCCTCTGCCTACATAAGGACTGTCTTCAATTATAACTATCTCTGCATCATGTTTAACCTCTGTCCCAGGTTTATCAACAACATTGCCATACACCAGCACCCTGCCTGCCATAATAATGGCCAACGCCTTCTCATGGTTTTCAATAAGTCTTCGTTCTACCAAAAGCCTATCAATACGCCCTTTTTCTTTCGCTGACACTATTCCTCATTATATCCGTAACTATCTTTTCTATTCCATCCGCATCAAGGCCCAGAAGCTTTCTCAATTCTTTTTGTGAGCCATGTTCTATAAACTCATCAGCTGCTCCAACCCTTTTAACCTTGCAATCTGTTACAGAATTCGCCTCAAGCAGTTCAAGGACTGCGCTACCGAAACCACCTTGCAAACTGTTTTCCTCAATTGTGATAATTTTAGCCGTTTTTCTGACAAGAGAAAGTATAAGTTCCTCATCAAGCGGTTTTACAAAACGGCTGTTGACCACGGTTATCTTTATTCCACTATTTTCCAATCTGAGAGCAGCCTCCGTTGCCGGATAAACAGTTGAGCCTATTGCTAGTATCACTGCATCATTACCATCCATTAGAATCTCTGCCCTTCCCATAGGTATTGTCTTTAATGGCTTGGAAATATCAAGGGCATATCCCTCTCCCCTCGGATAGCGGATTGCCGCCGGCTTTCCGCATTCAACAGCAGTCTTTAGCATATGCCGCAATTCATCTTCATCTTTTGGAGCCATGATAATTATATTTGGTATATGGCGAAGATATGATAAATCAAACAGACCATGGTGTGTTGCCCCGTCAGCGCCAACTATCCCTCCCCTATCAATTGCCAAAACTATAGGAAGATTTTGCAGACATATATCATGAAGTATCTCATCATACGCCCTCTGCAAAAAGGTAGAATATATAGCTACAACTGGAATAAAGCCCTGTTTTGACAAACCCGCTGCAAATGTTATGGCATGCTGCTCTGCTATGCCAACATCAAAAAATCTATCAGGAAATCTTTTTGCAAATTCATCAAGCCCTGTCCCTTCAGGCATGGCAGCAGTTATGGCAACAATTCTTTTATCCCTTTCAGCCAGTTCAACAAGTATTTTGCCAAAAACTTCGGTGTAGGTGCTGGTTTGTTTTTTAGGCTTTATGGGTTTGCCGGTCTCTTTTTCGAACGGCCCAATACCGTGAAACAGTATCGGTTCTTGCTCGGCTGGCAAATACCCTTTCCCTTTTTTAGTCAGGACATGAATCAGTATAGGCCCTTTTAATTCCTTGGCATCGCTTAATGTGCTTATAAGTTCTTCTATATCATGGCCGTCTATCGGACCTATATAATGGAAGCCAAGACCTTCAAACAGCATACCCGGTGTAAGCAGGGCTATAAGTGAATCCTCTGCCCTTTTTGCAAAAGATACGAGTCTGCTTCCTATGCGCGGGATGGATATAAAAAATCCCTCTGCCTCTTTTTTTAGTCTTGTTGCCAATCTCCCCGTAATCTTTCTGCTCAAAAAAGAAGAGAGGGCGCCAACATTTTGAGATATGCTCATCTCATTGTCATTTAGTACAACAATAATGTCTTTTTTAAGATGGCCAGCCTGGTTTAACCCCTCAAATGCAAGACCAGCCGTTAAAGAACCATCTCCAATAATAGCTATAACGTTATAATTCTCATGATTTAAATCTCTCGCAACAACCATACCCATAGCAGCAGATATCGATGTGGAAGAATGTCCAACACCAAAGGCATCATATATGCTTTCAGATGGTTTGGGAAAACCGCTTATGCCTCCCAATTGACGAATAGTTTTAAACGCCTCTCTTCTTTCTGTTAAAATCTTATGCGCATATGCCTGATGTCCCACATCCCAGACAACCTTGTCATCAGGCGTATTAAATACATAATGGATAGCAACAGCAATATCAACAGCGCCAAGGCTGGATGCCAGATGCCCTCCTGTTTTTGATATGCCGTTTACAATCTCTTCCCTTATTTCATGGGCAAGCGCAGGCAGTTTTTCAGCAGGCAGTTTCTTTAAGGCGTCGGGATTGTTTATGGTGTCTAATAGTTTGGACATACGATTTCAGATTTACGATTTCAGATTTACGATTTCAGATTTTAAATCATAATTCGTAAATCGTAATTCGTAAATTTCCTTATTTTTTCCTTTCCACGATATATCTTGCAATCTCCCGCAAGGGTTCTGCCTTTTCATTAAAATCCTCAAGCGCTGCGATTGCGATATCTACCAACTCTCTTGCCCTCTTTCTTGATTCGTCAATACCCAAAACAGCCGGATAGGTAACCTTGCCTTTTTTAGCATCCCCCCCGACATTTTTCCCCACATCTTCTTTATTCCCTTCTACATCAAGTATATCATCGGCTATCTGAAAGGCAAGGCCGACGGCCTCGCCGTATCGTGTTATTGCCTCAAGCCCTTTATCACCTGCATTTGCCATGATGGCCCCTGCCCTGCAACTGGCAAGAATCAATTTGCCTGTCTTGTGGATATGAATATATTCAAGAACAGGGAACGCAATATCTTTTCCTTCCGACTCAATATCTACAATCTGGCCTCCGACCATGCCTGTAGAACCGGCAGCCTTTGCTATCTCGTGAATGACCTTTATTAAAGCCAAAGGTTGATGGTGGGCAAAGCCCACCCTACCTCCTTCTGACTTCTGACTGATTATCTGAAACGCCTTTGTCAAAAGCGCATCGCCTGCCAGTATCGCCATCGCCTCCCCAAACACCTTGTGATTTGTGGGCACACCCCGCCTTAAATCATCATTATCAATAGACGGAAGGTCGTCATGTATCAATGAGTATGTATGTATAAGTTCAATGGCACAGGCTGTGTTAATAACATCATTAGCTGTTTTCCCAAAAACCTCTGCAGAGGCTATAGCAAGGATAGGCCTGATCCTCTTCCCGCCGGTAAATACACTGTATCTCATTGCCTTATGAAGGCTTTGCGGAAATTCATCCTCTTTCGGCAGGAGACCATCAAGCTCTTTATTTACAATATCTTCTCTCTCTTGCAGGTATTTATTTAAGTTCAAGCCTATTCTCCTTCGGGTTCAAATGATTTCAATTTAAGCTCTCCCCTCTCATCCCGCACAAGCATTTCAACCTTTTTTTCAGCCTTGTCCAGTATCTTGTTGCAGAGTCGTGAAAGCTTTACCCCTTCTTCAAAAATTTTTAAAGACTTTTCCAATGGAAGTTCTCCGTTTTCAAGCGCATCCACAATATCTTCAAGTCTTTTCAATGCATCTTCGAACTTTATCTCTGCCATAAAATAAATACCGTTGGCCGTGTCCGTTATCCGTGGCCGTAAAAATACGGACCACGGTTAACGGTTTCTTATCACCTTACAGAATATCTCTCCTTTTGCAAGAATTATATTTATATCATCGCCTGCTTCAACATCTTTTGCATTGCGCAGCACAGTCATGGATGGAGGCTTTCTTGTGATGCTGTATCCCCTTTCAAGTATATTCAATGGGCTCAAGATATTCATCCTTTCCATAATGTGCTGACAATCCTTTTTTATTATCTCAAGAGAATGGGACATCGCAATGGTGAGTCTATCCGTCATATCTCCAAGTCTTAATCTTATATCCTTTAATCTCCTGGACGGATCAACAAGCCCTCGTTCCAATCGGTGGAGGAAAATCCTCTTGTCAGATATGATATTTCTTAGACATGAGGCCAATTGAAGAGCGGTGGCAGCCAACCTTTGCTTAAGTTCCTGTTTTGAACGTATAACCATCTCAGCGGCAGCAGACGGCGTCGGTGCCCTTAAATCAGCAACCATATCTGCGATTGTAAAATCTATTTCATGCCCTACTGCTGAGACAACAGGGATATTAGAATCGCAAATTGCCCTTGCCACAATCTCTTGATTAAAGGCCCAGAGGTCTTCCTGAGAGCCGCCGCCCCTTGCAATAATAATCACATCAATGCCTGCTATTTCGTTAAGCTCCCGGATGCCCTGAGATATCTCCTTTGCAGACCCTATGCCCTGCACCCGCACAGGATAAATAAGAATGCCTATATTGGCAAACCGTCTTTCAAAAACCTTAAGAATATCCCTGATAGCCGCCCCTGTCGGAGATGTAACAATGCCTATGTTTTGGGGCAAAATGGGAAGAGTCCTTTTCCGTTCAGTATTAAACAAACCCTCTTTTGCAAGTTTTTCTTTTAACTGTTCAAGCGCAAGTTGCAATGCCCCAACACCTTTGGGCTCAATATAATCCAGTATAAGCTGATACTCGCCTCTTTCTTTATAAACACTGACCATGCCTCTGCATATAACATGAAGGCCATCGGCCGGCTTAAATTTCATAAATCTTGCCTGTCCTTTAAATATAACAGCCCTTATCTGCGCCCCTTGGTCCTTTAAGGTAAGATAGATATGACCTGACATGGGAGACCTCAAATTAGAAACCTCTCCATCTACCCATACATAATAGAGGTTTGCCTCAAGTATGGTTTTTATCTCTTCTGTAAGTTGTGAAATTGTTAGTATGCGCCTGGATGGACTGGATGGAAACGCCATGGGCAAAGAATAGCAAAATTTGAATGGAAATACAAACAAATACCCTCGACCCACCCCTTCCCCTCCTTGGAGGGGATTTTTTATTCCCCTCTTGAGAAGGGATAAAGGGGTGGGTCGGGGGTATTGCGTTTAATGGGTAAGAGATTTATATCTTTACAACATTAGACGCCTGAGGCCCTTTGGGGCCTTGAGTTATGTCAAACTCAACTTCATCGCCTTCCTTCAGGCTCTTGAAGCCTTCACCGCTGACAGCTGTGTAGTGGACAAAAACATCTTCGCCCGACTCCTGCTGTATGAAGCCATAGCCTTTAGTGTCATTGAACCACTTTACTTTACCTTTAGCCATGCTTATTACCTCCTTTCAAAAGATCAAAACAGCCCTTTTGCAAGGTCACCCCGATATACGTCGGGGCTGTTTTGGAATAAGCAGGATTGCAAAAATAAAGGCCGTGGAAGATTCTTACAAGCCTTCCACGGCCTCACAATCGTCAATAACTACCACTAATATGAAACAACTCCTGCATACTCATACTTCACAACCAAAGTATCAAAAACATTACTTTCTGTCAAGTTCTTTTATTAATAAATATTAACCTATGTAATAAATGTTGAAATTCTATTGCAGGTTGGTTATTATTTCTGCTTCAAAATTCTATCGGAGGTCTTTATGCTTAAGGTTTTGAGAAAGAGAAAGAGATCGTGGGTTATATTTACAGTCCTGGGGGCAATTATCCTTGTTTTTATATTCTGGGGTATCGGAAGCTTCCGGATAGATAAAAGCACTATAGCGGCTCGTGTAAATGGTAAATACATAACTGCAATAGAATATGCCAAAACGTATCAGCAGCAGATGAACTATTATAGAAATATATTTAAAGACCAATTCAACGATGAGCTTCTGGAAAAGATGAATCTAAAACAGAACACTATTCAGATGCTTATAAACACAACCCTTCAGCTTCAGGAGGCAAAAAGACAGGGCATTGCTGCTTCGACAGAAGAGGTTCAAAAGGTAATAGAGACTGTTGCAGTATTTCAAAAGGACGGTGTATTTAATAAAGAGCAATATCTTCAAGTATTAAAGGCAAACCACATATTGCCAGGCGAGTATGAGCAGGGGGTAAAGGACAGCCTCATCATTCAAAAACTTCATAAAAATATAACCGATGCAATAATCATTGCAGATAAAGAGATAGAAGATAGATTTGCCGGTGAAAACAAAAAAGTCAATCTTCAGTATCTTACAATAGATGGGGCAAGATTTGAAAAAAATGTGTCTGTTACAGATGAGGAGGCAAAAACATACTTTGAAAAGAGCAAAGGGGCATTAAAGGAATTATTTAAGGTGCCGACAAAAATAAATGCAGTCTATCTCTCTATCCCATTTAAAGATTATCAGCCGGCAGTAAAGATTTCAGAAGCGGAATTAAAGGAATACTATGAAAAGAATTTAAATGAATTTCAGACGCAGAAACAAGTTTCTGCAAGGCATATACTTATACGGCCTGCCACTGATAAAGCTAATAATGGACCTGCGTCAGGCACATCGGATATAAAGAAGGCAAAGGAAGAAGCAAGGAAAAAGGCAGAGGAGATACTCTCATTGGCCAGAAAAGGCGAAGGGTTTGCCGCACTTGCAAAAAAATATTCAGATGATAAGGCCTCCGGCAGCCGAGGAGGCTCTCTTGGTTATTTCAAACAAGGGGAGATGGTAAAACCTTTTGAAGATGCGGCATTTTCCCTTAAGAAAAAAGAGCTCAGCGCTGTGCTGGAAAGTGAATTTGGCTATCACATCATTAAGGTTGATGATGTAAAGGAAGCAAGGCTTATACCTTTTAAAGAGGCAAAGAATACAATAGAAAAAAATCTGAAGCAAGCAGGCGCTAAAAAATTGGCTCTGGATATAGCTTCTGAAATTCAGAAGGCTGTCGCCTCCGGAAAAAGTGAGATGAAAGATGAAGCGGTAAAGAGAAAACTTAAGGTGATAGAAACCGGGCTTTTCTCAGAAAGGGATGTAAAAATAGAGCTTGCCGGAAACACAGAACTAAAAAAAACAGCCTTTTCTATGAAGGCAGGCGAGATAAGCAGCGCTGTTAAAACTGAGAGCGGTGTTTATATTATAAAGGTTCTGGACAGGAAAGACGAACATGCGCCAACCTATGAAGAGGCAGCAAGTTCTGTTAAAACTGCCCTTGCAAAAGACAAGGCTAAGGAAAAGGCAAAAGAGGCTGCTGACGCTGTTTTCAAGAGGCTTAAGCAGGGAGAGGATATTCAGAAGGTTGCCTCAAAACAAGGTTATGTTATAGGTGAAAGCGGTTTTTTTGCAAAAGCTCAGGGTATTATACCAATTATCAACATAGATGTGGAAGATAAGGCAGATATATTTTCTCTGAGCAAGGGGTCTCCTTACTACAGCCAGCCTGTCCGCCAGGGTGATAAGTTTTATATATTAAAATTTAAACAAGGCCAGGAGGCGGAGCAGACTGAATTTGCGGCAAAAAAGAATGAAATCAAAAATAGCCTTCTTAAACAAAAACAACAGGAGGCCCTGGATAAATGGTTAAATGAAATTCGCTCGAAGGCAAAGATAGAGATAAGCCCGGAGGCAATGTAACAATTTAGCCTTCTCAATGGCTAACCTGCATTGCACATTGAAGATTTTAAATTGCAAATTTCAAAATGCTTGGAATCTTTCCTTTCAAAATTTGCATTTTGCAATTTTAAATAATGAGTTTACATCGGAGTCTGATACATGAAGTTTTCCCGGATGTTTCTTCCAACTTTAAAAGAAGCCCCTTCTGACGCAGAGATTGTAAGCCACATGCTTATGATAAGGGCGGGCATGATAAGAAAGATAGCGGCAGGCATCTACAACTATCTTCCCATGGGCCTCAAGGTAATCAAAAAGGTAGAAAATATCGTACGGGAAGAGATGAATAAGGCCGGCGCTCAGGAGGTCTCCATGCCGATAGTTGTCCCTTCTGAACTATGGCAGGAGAGCGGCAGATGGGATATCTATGGCAAGGAGCTTTTACGGATAAAAGACCGCCATCAGAGAAATTTCTGCCTTGGCCCAACCCATGAAGAGGTTGTAACAGAGATGGTCAGAAAGGAGGTACGTTCTTACAAAGAACTCCCTCTGAATATTTATCAGATTCAGACAAAATTCAGGGATGAGATAAGGCCACGATTTGGCCTTATGCGCGGCAGAGAGTTTATCATGAAGGACGCCTACTCATTCCACGCAACCGAAGAGGATGCTGAAAGAGAATATCAGAACATGTATGACACCTATTGCCGTATCTTTGAAAGATGCGGGCTGAAATTCAGGGCTGTAGAGGCAGAGACCGGTGCCATAGGCGGAAGGTTCTCGCACGAATTTATGGTTCTGGCAGATACCGGTGAAGATTCCATTGCAAGCTGCAACAAATGCAGTTATGCGGCAAATGTAGAAAGGGCGGAAACAAAAATGCAGGGGTCAGGGGTCAGGGGCCTGCCCTCGAATGTATCTATCGGGGGTCAGGGGTCAGAAAAGGAAAGGCCTTTAGAAAAAGTTTCTACACCGGGGATGAAGACAGTTGAAGAGGTGAGCGGATTTCTCAAGACAACGCCGCAAAAGCTGATGAAGACCCTGATATACAATTCAGATAAAGGCGTGGTTGCAGCCCTTGTAAGGGGCGATTATGAACTCAATGAGTCAAAGTTGAAAAGGCTGCTTGACGCCCAGTGGCTTAATCTCGCAGATGAAGAGACGGTAAGAAAAACCACAAATGCGCCATCTGGTTTTGCCGGACCGGTTGGATTAAAAGACAGGGGACAGGGGGCAGGGGTCAGGGGCCTGCCCCCGCAGTCCTTAAGCGGGGGTCAGAACAATACAAACCTAAAGATATTTGCAGACTACAACGTTCAGACTATTGTAAATGGCATAACCGGCGCAAATGAGGCAGATGCCCATTTTATCAATGTGAATATTGACAGAGATTTTACCATAGACAGTTATGCTGATTTAAGGATTGCTGCAGATGGAGATTTATGCCCGAGATGTGACGGCGTATTGAAAATATTCAGGGGCATAGAGGTCGGCCATGTATTTAAACTCGGCACAAAATACAGCGAGGCAATGGATGCAACATTCTTAAATGAAAAAGGGCAGGGAAAACCTATGATTATGGGCTGCTACGGCATAGGCATTGGAAGGACTGCTGCGGCCAGCATAGAACAGAACCACGATGAAAAAGGTATTATCTGGCCAATGCCTCTGGCGCCGTTTCATGTTCACCTCATCCCCGTCAATGTAAAAGACAAACCAACTATGGACGTAGCGGAGAGTATTTATAAAAACCTGATGAATGCAGGGCTTGATGTGCTGATGGACGACCGTGATGAAAGGGCAGGAATAAAATTTAATGACGCTGATTTGATAGGCATACCCATAAGGCTTACTATTGGGAGCAAGGCATTAAAAGAAAATTCCGTTGAGCTAAAGATGAGAAATGCTGCTGATGCAAGTTTGATCAAGATAGATGATGTTTCAAAAAAGGTTTTAGAGATTATAGAGCAAGCCGACCGTGTCGGCGTAATTACGGCAACACGGTTGCCTTGATCCAAATGAATGATTATATCGCCACCTTCGGCTCAACCCACAAGGCCTTAAAGGCAGAAAAGGTATTGAAGGAAAAAAATGTGCCGTTTAAGCTGATACCTGCACCAAAAAAACTTGCTGCGTTCTGCGACCTTGCTATAACATTTGAGGAACAAAACAGAAAGACAATTGAAAATGCCTTTATAGACAGCAGCATAAAGGCAGCGGCAATATACAAAAAACAAGGAGAAGGGTATGTTAAAATGTAGTTTTTGCGGCAAGGAAAGCGAAACAGTAATACGGATAGTCCTTGACAAAGATTACGACAGGCTGACTGTAAAGCATGATGTCAAATACGCGTGTCCGGATTGTTCCAAAAAGAAAGAGGAAGAAAAGAAACAGAAGAAATGAAACTCACCCTTATTACCCCACGTCAGGGAAATGACCTCGAAAAAAATATTTATGATTATCGGTATGTCGCCAGATTTATATTCTCCAGGGCATATTCCGGCTATCTCCTTGCCATTCCCACATTAGCAGCCCTTACACCGCCTGATGTGGAAATAAAAGTAGTGGATGAGAATATTGAGCCTATTGATTTTGATGCGCCGACTGATATGGTTGGCATCAGTGTGCGCACCATGTTTGCAAAGCGGGCATATGAGATTGCATCACGGTTTCGTGAAAAAGGCGTCAAGGTTGTGCTTGGCGGCATTCACACATCTATGCTGCCTGAAGAGGCAGGCCGGTATGCAGACAGCGTGGTTATCGGCGAAGCAGAGAATATCTGGCAAGGACTGCTGCAGGATTTTAAAAATAACGAACTCAAGAAGGTTTATAAAAGCGGCTTTC
>JACRNJ010000044.1 GCA_016219285.1 Deltaproteobacteria bacterium | reverse complement strand
CTTGTCCAACTGCCATTGCGGTAATCTGACCTGTTACCTCCTCTCTCATAGGCATCTAATCCTATGTAATCACGCATCTCATTTTCCATACGGTCTTCCAGTATTTGCTTGATTGACTCTTTTGCTAATGCCTTAAAATCACCCTCCCATTGAAAATAATTGACTTCTTTTAAAGCTCGGTTTACATTTCTTACCGTTGCCTTGTACAACATGGGTGTATTCCTCCTTTCTTTTATTTTGCTGATAATACATGGAGAATACACCCTCTTTTTTTATGGTTCAATGAATTTACACAGAGAAGTTTACATTACCCCTCCCTCCCTTTTATTTGTAACAGCATAGAGATTTGTGATACTATAAATTTTGTTTAATGACAGCAGTCTATCCTACCAAAACCAACACCTTTTACAAGGCATTAGAGAGCATCTCTTGTCTAAAGACAGGGGATAGGTTTGCCCTTTCCGGTCTTTTGGGCTCGTCAAAAGCCTTTCTTATTGCCTCCCTTTGCAAATCTCATGACCCTCTTTCGCAGGCGCACCGAAATCTCAAATCGGTTTTAATAATATCTCCAACCCAAGAAGAGGCTGAGAATTTCACTAAGGATATAAATTTCTTCCTTGGCAGCAATGCCGCATTTTTCTATCCATCATGGGAGATTATGCCTTTTGAGGCACAATCCCCGCATCCTGACATAATAGCCGCCAGGATAAATATTCTCTATAAACTCACCCAAACTCCTCACCACATAATCGTTACAACACCTTCAGCCATTTTACAGAAGGTAATGCCAAAAAGTGTATTAATTCCCCCTTTGCCTCCCTTTGTAAAAGAGGGAGTAAATGGGGTTATGCGGTTTGAAGTTGGTAAAGAAATGAACAGAGACGAGGTTTTGAAAAGGCTTTCGCAAATGGGTTACTCAAGATCGGCCATGGTTGAGGAAAGAGGTGAAATACGGATTGCCGGTGGAATACTGGACATATTCCCACCGTCATATCCTGCTCCAATAAGGATTGAATTCTTTGGAGATGAAGTTGAGGCCATGAGAACCTTTGATATTGCAACTCAACGGTCTAAAGAGATAATGAATGAAACTATAATTCTGCCTGCAAGGGAGATTATTTTCTCGCAAGAGGGCATGGAACTGGCCAAAGAAAAACTCAGGCAAAGGGCTGATGAATTGGAGCTTCCCAGAGATATAAGAGAATCTATTTCAGACAGGATACAAGATGGCATTATCTTTTCTGGCATTGATTTTTTATCGCCTCTTTTTTACAACAAATTGGATACGTTATTTGATTATCTTCCTGACAATTGTCTTCTCTTTCTTGATAATCAAAACGAGATAGAGCAAGCAGTTAAAGGATTTGAGAATGAGATATTGGATGGAAAAACAAATCTTGAGAAGAGGAGACAGTTCTTTGTTAAACCGGAAGAACTGTATGTGTCCATAAGTGAATTTAAATCTGCGTTTGATAAAATGGGCGTAGTTGTTGTCGGGGCGCACCAACCGCATGCTGAAGGTTTTGAGCTTCCCACCGAGTCCAATCTTGATATAAGGCAGGACATTGCGACAAGAAAACATGACCTCCTCAAGCCCCTTGCAGACAGTATAACGAACTGGCAGGGGCTTGGCTGGAGCATCTTCATTATCTGTCATACTGCTGGCCAGGCGGAAAGATTAAAGGAGTTGTTGGAAGGATATAATTTGTTTGCGGATTGCGGATTGCGGATTGCGGATTTAAAATTCGAAATTCAAAATTCAAAATTAGAAATTATCATCGGTGATTTAAGTTCTGGCTTCCGCTTTCCGGCTATTAAGCTTTCTATCATCACAGAAGAGGAGATTTTTGGGCAAAGGGTCAAGAGACGTGTGCCGCCCTCCAGCAAAATACAAGCATTCCTCACCCAACTTGAAGACTTGAATGCCGGAGACTTTATTGTGCATTCCATCCACGGCATTGGACTCTATCAAGGGCTTAAACGGCTCAAGATAGAGGATTTTGAATCAATCCATGAAATGGGCTCAGGACAAGGTTCAGGACAGGTTATAGAAAACGATTTTCTTATTTTGGAGTATCAGGGTGGAGATAAGTTATATCTGCCTGTCCAAAGATTAAATCTTGTAGGCAAATATCACGGCGTAGAAGGTAAAAGACCTGAGATAGATAAGCTCGGTTCTATAAGATGGGAGAAAACAAAAGGTAAGGTTAAACAGGCTGTTGAGGAGATAGCAAAGGAGCTTCTGGAACTTTATGCGCAAAGAAAGGCGGGCGAGGGTTTTTCTTTTTCCAAGGGTGAAAGGCTTTTTTCAGAGTTTGAGGCATCCTTTGAATATGATGAAACTCCAGACCAGGTCAATGCCATTGAAGATGTGCTGAAAGACATGGAAGAGCCAAAACCCATGGACAGGCTTGTCTGCGGCGATGTTGGTTATGGAAAGACAGAGGTTGCCATGCGGGGCGCATTCAAGGCTGTGCTGGACAACAAACAAGTAGCCATGCTTGTGCCAACCACTGTGCTTGCCCAGCAGCACCATCTCACATTTAAAGACCGGTTTGCTTCATATCCTGTAACCATAGATGTTTTAAGCCGTTTTAGAAACCATAGAGAGCAGAGAGAGACTTTGAGAAAACTTGCCAATGGAGAGGTGGACATAATCATAGGCACGCACAGGCTTTTGCAAAAGGATGTTGTATTTAAAGACCTCGGCCTCATTATTGTAGATGAAGAGCACAGATTCGGGGTGAGCCACAAGGAGAGGCTGAAGCAAATGAAGAAGCAGGTAGATGTCCTTACATTAACGGCAACACCTATTCCAAGAACCCTTCATATGTCTCTGGCGGGCATAAGAGATTTGAGTATAATAAATACACCCCCTGAAGACAGGCTTGCAATAAAGACTGTTGTGGCAAAGTTTGATGACGACTTGATAAAGGATGCAATAAGAAGAGAGCTTGCCAGAGGCGGCCAGATATTCTTTGTTCACAACAGGGTGCAGGGCATAGCGGCAATGGCCGATTATCTCAAGAGAATTGTTCCTGAGGCGCGGGCTGGAGTTGCCCATGGCCAGATGCATGAAAAGGAATTGGAAAAGATAATGGCTGCTTTTATAAATAAAGAATATGACATATTGCTTTCTACATCCATCATAGAATCAGGCCTTGATATCCCATCGGCAAATACAATATTGATAAACAGGGCAGATAGATTTGGTCTTGCGGAAATATATCAACTGCGCGGAAGGGTTGGCAGGAGCAGCCACAGGGCATATGCCTATCTTTTGACGCCGCCAGAATTAACATTAACAGAAGATGCAAAGAAAAGGCTGAAGGTGCTGCAGGAGCTCTCAGACCTTGGCGCTGGTTTCAGGCTTGCTGCTTATGATTTGGAGATAAGAGGCGCGGGGGAACTCCTCGGAGCAAAACAATCAGGCCAGATTGCAGAGGTTGGTTTTGAGCTGTATACGCAGCTTTTAGAGGATGCCATAAAAGAGTTAAAGGGCGAAAACATGGAAAAGGAGATTGAGCCGGAGATAAGTCTCAAGGTATCTGCATATATACCGGAAGCATATATCCCTGATGAAAGGCAAAGACTCAATATCTACAAAAGGATTGCCTCTGTCATTTCTGAGGAAGATGTAAGTAAACTGAGAGAAGAGATAAAGGATAGATTTGGCGATATACCGGAACTGGCAGACAATCTGTTTAAAATAATTGGAATAAAACTTTTGCTGAAAAAGCTAAGGATAACCGAGCTGTCTCAAAAAGGAAATTATATTTATATAACATTTTCAAATGATACCATTGTAGAGCCGCAAAGGCTGCTGAAACTTGCAAAAAAGAACCCCAAAAGGTTCAGGCTTACACCGGATTCAAAAGTTATCACACTTTTGGAAAGAGATAAAGAGATTTGGGGTGAAATAAGATATGTATTGAAACAATTGGCAGAAGGGTGTTAGTATTTTGCCTATGCTAAAAAATGCCTGACCAGCTTTTTGGGCGCTGTGAACTATTTAATAAAAATTTAAGATACAAAGACAAATGAGGAAAACAGATGACAGAGAAACAAAAATCTGAAGCAATAAACCAGAAACAAGAAATCAAAAGCAAGATAAAATTTCGCCTCTTGCCTCTTGCCTCCTGCCTCTTGTCTCTTTTTTTCCTGCTCACGGCAGGTTGTAAAAACAAGGAAGAAAAAAAAAGTCTTCCATCTATTAGCGAGGTTGTAATCAGAATAAACAACAGGGAAATTACACGCAGAGAATTTCAGGATATCTTTAAAAAATTATTTATAGAAGACGAAGCAGCCGCAGATCTCAAAGATGAAGAGCTTAAAAACCTTAAGATCGCCCTTGTTAATCAATTTGTAGAAGAAGAATTGCTTTTACAAGAAGCACAGGGTGCGGCATTGAATGTTGATGCTAACGAGCTTTCACGAGAACTGGAAGAAATCAAAAGAGAATATGCCGGAGATGCGTTTGAACCAACCATTCTGAGTAAGTACGGAAGCATGGAAAAATGGAAGGACGAACTTAAAAAGAAATTATTGATTAAAAAGATTATAGATAAGGCTATTACCTCTAAGCTTACCGTGAAAGAAAGTGACGCCGGAAAATATTATAAAGAGCATATGACAGATTATAAAGTTCAGGAGCAGATAAGGGCGCTGATGATTGTAGTAAAGACGGAAGATGAGGCCGATCAAATAAGGGAAAGATTAAAAAAAGGAGAAAATTTCGCAAAATTAGCTGAAGAGGTTTCTTTAGGCCCCGAGGGCAAAAAGGGCGGAAACCTTGGTTTTTTTAGCAAAGGCATTATGCCCAAGGAGTTTGAGGATGTAGTATTTTCCCTCCCTGCAGGCAAGTTAAGCCAGGTAATAAAAACTGTGTATGGTTACCATATTTTCAGGGTCGAAGAAAAAAAAGGCGCAAAGGATCTGAAATTTTCAGAGGTAAAAAACCAGATAATAAATAAGCTGAAAAAAGAAAAAAGCGATGCGGAATTTCAGGTATGGATGAAAGAATTAAAGCAAAAGGCAAGGATAGAGGTTAAGGAGGAGTTGTTGTGATTGATTTACGATTTACGATTTACGATTTACGATTTAAATTGCTGCTGCTTACTGCATACTGCTTACTGTCTTTCCCTGCTCATGCCGAGATTACAGACAGGATTGTGGCTGTTGTAAATGACAGCGCTATTACCCTGTCTGAATTGGATGCTGCCACTGCTGGTTTGGTAGATATAAAGGGCAATGATAAAGATAAAAGGAAACAGATTATAGAGACAAAGAGCAAGGCGCTGGATCAGCTTATTGAGAAAAAGTTGGTTGAGCAGGCGTCAAATAAAGCAGGGATTACAGTCAGTGAAAAGGAGATAGACAATGCTATTGAAGATGTAAAAAGACAAAACAATGTGAGCCAGCAAGAACTTTTGAGCGCTCTGGCGAGAAGCGGCCTCACATTCAAAGAATACCGAAGGCAGCTTAAGGAGCAAATCAGGCAGGTCAAGTTTATAAACAAAGAATTTCGCTCAAATGCAAAAATATCTGATGAAGACATAGAGGCCTATTACAGGCAGAATCAAGGTAAATTCGCCGGCCAAGCAGCGCATAGGCTGCGGATAATATCGCTGCTTTCAAGTGAGCAGGATAAAAGGAAAGATATGGAGAAAATGGCAGAGAATATCCTTGCCGCAGCCAGGAGTGGAGAGGATTTTGTAAGGCTTGCGAAGGAGTATTCGCAAGGGCCGAATGCAAAAGAAGGCGGCGACCTTGGCTATATTAAAGCAGGCGAGATGGATGCGGCCATAGAGAAGGCTGCAATCGGATTAAAGGTTGGCGAGATAAGCAATGTAATCAAGACCTCTACAGGATTTCACATAATACAGCTAGTAGATAAGCAGTGGGCAGAGGCAAGGCCTGTTTCAGAAGTTGAGGATGAGATTAGAAATACCATCTTTCAGAAGGTTATAGATGAAAGATACAAGCTTTGGCTGGAAGAGGTGATGAAAAAGGCATATATAGAGGTGAGGTTATAGAAACAGGTTGAGGTTAAGGTTGAGCATGTTAATTCTAAGTTGCATTGCTACCTTAACTTTAGCCTTAGCCTCAACCTTAACCTTGTCCGCATGAAGCCTACCATAGCAATCACCATGGGCGACCCTACCGGCGTCGGGTCTGAGGTTATCCTAAAGGCCATTTCCGATAGAAACATCAGGCGGCTCTGCAATCCTGTGATTTTAGGCGATGAGGCCGTCCTTAAATACCTAAATTCGAAATTCGAAATTCGAAATTCGAAATTCGAAATTCGAAACCTCTCCAATCTTAATCCCAATAAATTAAAACCAGGAAAACCTGATAAGGTCTGCGCAAAGGCCATGATGACCTATATACAAGAGGCTGTTTGCATGGCTATGGCAGGCGATGTGGATGCCATCGTTACCGGGCCGATAAACAAAGAGGTTATTAACAAGGCAGGGTACAAATTTCACGGCCACACAGAGTTTCTTGCGCATCTCACTAAAACAAAAGACTATCGTATGATGCTTGCCGGTGAAAGCCTTAAGGTAATTCTTGTGACCATCCACGAATCAATAAAAAGGGCGCCGGGACTTTTGACCAGAGAAAAAATTCTAAAGACCATAGAGATAACAGACGACGCCTTCAAAAAATATTTTGGCCTCAGGAAACCGCGGATTGCAGTTGCAGCGCTCAATCCACATGCAGGTGAAGGCGGGCTTTTTGGAGATGAAGAAAAACGAATCATAATCCCCGCGATACAAAAGGCAAGAAGGCTTGGAATAAACGCAACAGATCCTCTGCCGCCCGATACCATCTTTTACAGGGCTGTGAGAAACAAAGAATTTGATTGTGTTGTCTGCATGTATCACGACCAGGGGCTGATTCCTTTAAAGCTCCTGCACTTTGAAGATGGAGTAAATGTAACGCTTGGGTTGCCAATTATCCGCACATCTGTTGACCATGGAACAGCCTATGATATTACATGGAAGAATATAGCGAACCCGTCAAGTATGATAGCAGCAATCAAAATGGCGGTAGAAATGGCAGGGAAGAAAGGCGAACCGCAATCATAAAATTATATTTCTTTACCCAGTATATCCATCAAATCTGCAAGGCTCGCAAATTTTATAATAATATAGTCATATGCCGTATACAATGGATATGGTCAGAAAGCAGAACCCATGCCTCTATTTTAAAAGGATGTGCTTCCCTCACTTTCCGTATTACTCCCCTTAAAACATTTCTGAAATACCCCAACAAAGGCTCGGCTGCCTCTGGTATGTTACAACTGTGAAGAAATATGTATTGCCTTCCCTTACCCTGAGGTAATTTGGCATTGTTTTATTTTATGATTTCTTTTGGTGGACAAAGCCCACACTGTAACCGTTAAATTTTATAATTGCGTAGGGCGGGCTGTGCCCGCCGATAACTGGTGGGCGCAGCCCACCCTACTTGCTTAACCCAACCTTGTATCTGCAAACTACTGGCTGCAAAATTGAGCCGGCAAGAAATATATTTTTAATATCCCCCTCTACTTCTATGGTATTGACAATATCAATTAAAGAACGAGATATACTTAATGACCCTGCCATAACATATCCTCCTTGTTTTTTAGTATTGCTTCTATCAGTTCACGCTCAAAAATTGCCCAGATGCAAGGCGGAGCAAGGCTTCAAGCGAGGCATACTTTTGTAGTATGTTGAGGGCAGAAACCGCAGCGACAACGCAGCAGATGGGCAATTTTCAGCGTGAACTACTTTGCCAACTCTAAAAAATTCCTCAATATATCCTTGCCTGCTTTAGTAAGTATTGACTCAGGATGAAACTGCACACCCTCAAGAATAATTTTTTTCTGACCTCTTGCCTCTGGCCTCTTACTTCGGTTCTTATACCTTACCCCCATTATCTCCCCTTCTTTTGTCCATGCGCTTATTTCCAGACAGTCCGGAAGGGTATCTTTTTTAATCAAAAGAGAATGATAGCGGGTTGCCTCAAACGGGTTTTCAATGCCTTTAAATATGGTCTTACCGTCATGATAAATGGGCGAGGTCTTTCCGTGCATAAGCCGCGCTGCCCTGACAATCCTTGCGCCGTAAGCATAACCAATAGACTGGTGTCCAAGGCAAACCCCAAGCAGGGAAATCTTTCCTGCAAATTTCTTTATAACCTCAACAGACACGCCTGCCTTCTCAGGGTCGCACGGGCCAGGCGATATTACAATCTTGTCAGGCTTGAGACGCTCTATCTCCTTTACCGTAATCTTGTCATTACGATAGACCTTTACATCCTCGCCCAGTTCGCCAAAATATTGAACAAGGTTGTAAGTAAAAGAATCGTAGTTATCAATCATTAGTAACATATCAGTTATCAGTTATCAGTTATCAGTTATCAGTTATCAGTTTTTGCTTTTCACTGGTAACTTTTCACTGATAACTGTTCACTGTTATTCCAGTCCCTCCCTTGCCATCTCAACTGCCTTCAACATCGCCTTTGCCTTATTTATAGTCTCCTGATATTCCTTTTCAGGCACAGAATCAGCCACAATGCCTGCGCCTGCTTGTATATAAATCTTACCACCATTTACCACCAATGTCCTTATGGTAATGGCCATATCCATATTGCCGGAAAAACCAAAATAACCTACAGAGCCGCCGTAAGCGCCCCTTTTGCACGGCTCTATCTCTTCGATAATCTCCATTGCCCTGACCTTTGGAGCGCCTGTCAATGTGCCGGCAGGGAAACATGCCCGCAGGGCGTCAAAACTGTCCTTATTCTTTTTCAGTTGTCCATGGACATTTGAGACTATGTGCATAACATGAGAATATTTCTCGACAGCCATAAGTTCATTTACAGAAACGGTTCCGGTTTCTGACACCCTGCCAACATCGTTTCTTCCCAAATCAACCAGCATTATATGCTCTGCAATCTCCTTTGGGTCTTTCAGAAGCTCTTGTTCCAGCCTTTTATCTTCAGCCTCGTCCTCTCCCCTTGGCCTTGTACCGGCAATGGGCCGGACATCAACATCTTTCCCTTCCACCCTTACCAATATCTCAGGAGAAGAGCCAATTAGTTCCATGCCATAGAGTCTCAGATAAAACATATATGGCGAAGGATTGATAATCCGAAGCGCCCTGTAAATATCAAACGGCTCCACATTCAGCCATGTCTCAAATCTCTGGGACAAAACCACCTGAATAATATCCCCTGCCTTAATATATTCTTTGGCCTTAAGCACACCGTTTATAAACCTTTCCTCGGAAAAGTTAGAAACTATATCGTTATTTTCGATTTTCGATTTTCTATTTTCTATTTTTAAATTCGCAATTCGCAATTCGCAATTCGCAAATTTATCTTGCCCCTTGCTTCTCAGCCTCTTTACCAGCGCATCTATCTTTTTAACCGCCTTTTTATAAACATCAGCAGGCTTATCTCCATGTTTAATGACAGCATTCGCAATAATCTTTATCTTATGCTCAAGATTATCAAAGATAAGAACGGTATCCGTAATCATAAAAAATGCATCAGATATATCAATATCAGATGATGCCTTATCAGGCAGGTCTTCAAAAAACCTGACCATATCATACCCGATATAGCCCACAGCCCCGCCGTAGAACCGAGGCAGTTCCTCTGTTATTACAGGCTTATATTCAGAAAGTATTTCCTTTAAAACAGATATGGGGTCGCCTTTTCTCTTGCTCTTTTTGCCATTTGCAATAATCTCTATATGTTCACCCTTGCTCTTAAAAATCACTTTAGGCTCAACACCGAGCAGGCTATATCTTCCCCACTTTTCACCGCCCTCAACGCTCTCAAAGAGAAATGCCGGGCCGCCCTTATCAATATTTTTAAAGGCAGCCACTGGCGTTTCCATATCAGCCATAATCTCCCTGAATACAGGGATAAGATTGCCTTTTTTGGCTCTATCTATAAAACCCTCCAAAGAGGGGGAATGCCTGATTTTTTTCATAAGATTAGGTTGACCCTTGACAAATCATGTGCTTTGCTAATGCAAAACACAAAGCTACTTTGTCAAAAACAGAGTGGATGATTTGTCAAGGGTTAATCTAACACACTCCCTCTCCAACCTCAATAAAAACTCTTTTAGCTTAAGCCCTCCGCTAAATCCGCCGAGCCCTCCACTGCTTGCTATTACCCTGTGGCAGGGTATGATAATGGGCAAATCATTTGCGCCGCATGCGCTGCCTACCGCCATGGAGGCATTGGGCTTGCCAATTTCTTCTGCAACTTGTTTATAGGTCAATACCTTGCCGTAAGGGATATTATATAAAACCCGCCAGACCTTTTTCTGAAAATCTGTGCCTTTAAAATCCAGCGCATATTTTTTAAATGATACGGGTTCCCCGGAAAAGTATCTTTCAATATCATTTTTAATGGCTGTAAAATGAGAGATGTCTTTAACAGGTCGGTGGGCACAGCCCACCCTACTACCACTTCTGATTTCTTTCACAAAGTCTTCTATGCTTCTATATTCCCAAGCCACCCTGTATATCCCCTTTTCGGTTGCCGCCAGATATATCTGACCGATAGGACTGGGGAAAAATGTATAGTAAATTTTTTGCATAAAGTTTTTCTGATATCTTCAGTTTTTACTGATAACTGATAACTGACCACTTATAGCTGTTTCATACCGGGTCTATATGCACAAATGCCTTTTCAATGGCGTCAAATTTTTCAATCCTTTTTTCAACATCCTCGCCAATTGCGTGCGACTCAACGGTAGACAGGTTTTTATCAACTGCAATATGCATCTCAACATGTATAAAATTTCCTACATAGTGCGCCCTGATTTTATTCAGAGACTTTACACCCGGCGTATCCTTTGCAGCGTCTTTTATGAGTTCCATAAAAGCGCGGTCAGGTGATTTCCCCATAAGATAGTCAATATTCTCAACACCTATTTTGTAGCCTGTATATATAATCCATAGGCTTATCAGAAAACCGGCTATAGGGTCCATTAGATAATATCCCTGGCTTGCCCCTAAAATTCCAACAAACGCCGCAATGGATACATATACATCGTTCAATGAATCAAATGCGCTGGCCCGTATGGCGGGGCTGTTTACAGAATCTCCTACCCTTTTAAAATGCCATGCCATCAGCCCTTTTGCTGCCACAGTTACTACAGGAACTAACAAAGATAAAAAACCTATAGAAATCTTTTCACCTGAAATCAGCCTTGCCAAAGAAATCCTTATAACCTCAAACCCAAGCACTGCGGCAAGTATGGCAACAATAAGCCCTGCTATGGGCTCTGCCCTTTTATGGCCAAAAGGATGCCCTTCGTCAGCCTCTTTGTCAGAGACCCTCACACATATAAATATTGCTACGGACGCAAAAATATCGGTGAGTGAGTTTATGGCATCTGATATGAGCGCAAGGCTTCCTGAAACAAGCCCAGCAATAATCTTGATAGTAAACAGGAAGGTATTGCCGGCAAGTCCTATGAGCGTTGCTATGAATGCTGTTCGGGATTTATAGAACATAGGAGAACAGGGCTGAAGCTTAAGTTTCAAATCCCCTGCTCAAATTATATACTATTTATTGAGGCTTCCTTGCAAGAATCTATTTTTGATATGTATGACAGCAACGGCAGAGAAATATGAAAGGTAGTTCCTTCTCCAACTATACTTGATACAATTATCTTTCCATTGTATTCATTTATTATCCTGTGGACAATGGAAAGACCGAGACCTGTGCCGGTAGCCTTTGTGGTAAAGAAGGGGTTAAATATCTTGTCTATCTGCTGTTCCGGAATTCCACAACCGGTATCCGAGATAGAGACATTCACAAAATCCTTATCAGACAGACCATTATATCCTGCCATAATTCTTATCTTACCGCCTTGAGGCATTGATTGTATTGCATTTAACAGCAGGTTTATAAGAATCTGCTGCATTTGTTGCGGGTCAATCCACACATCAGGTATGTCGTTATCAATCACCTCATCTATGGTTATACGTTGTTTTATGGCTTCCTTTCCTACAAGAAAGAGGACATCCTTTAACACCATATCCACCCTGCAGATTGCGGGCTGTTTAGCAGAAGGATGGGCAAAGGTAGAAAATGTTCTTATAAATGCTGTGAGCCTGTCAACCTCCTTGAGTATCCTTGTCAGGTATTTCCTCTGCTGGCCTTTTAAGGGGCAATCTTCTTCCATTGCCTGAATAACTGTCTTTATAGCTGCCAGTGGATTGCCAATCTCATGGGCAATACCTGTAGAAAGCTCGCCTATGGATGCCATTTTATCTGCTTGATGCAGTTGTTTCTCCATCTGCTGCTGTTCATTGTGCAGGAATTCAAGTTCCCGCGTTCTCTTATCTACCTCAGTTTTAAGTTCTTCATTCCATTTAAGCATCTTTTCCCTGTAATCTTTTAAGGCATCTACCATGTTGTTAAATCGTTCTGAAAGACTTTCTATCTCATCGCCTGTGCGCACGCTAAGCCTGTGGTCAAAATCACCATGGGCTATCCATTCTACACCCTTGTGCAGTTCAAGGATTGGCCTTGTCAGTCTTCTTGCCATCCATATACCTACGACAAATGAGGATAAAACAGATATGACACCAATAACAAAGTAGACAAACTCAAGCCTTGAGACAGAGGCAAATATTGCAACCTTTGGATATTCCAACACAAGTATCCAGTAGTCCTTTAAAATAGTATCCCCTGTATGTATAGGGGCATATGATAATATCCTGGATTCATCCTTAACCGTGCCATGTTTGCCGCTTAAAATCCTTGTTACAATCTCTTTTGAATAGTCGTTGCCAAGCCCATCTGTTGAACCCAGAATAAATTCCTGGTCTGTTGCCTCACTGTTTAACCGCGACAGATAAAAACCATCTTTATTGACCAGATATGTAGAGCCTCCTCTTACAATATTCATCATCTGCATCTGTTGTATAAGATAACTGGCAAAGATATTAATTATCACTATCCCCCGTTTTTTACCTGTGGAATCAAATACAGGTGTGGCAACCCTGACAACAGGTTTATGCGGAATCTCCACCTTGCCCCACTCAATATTTAAGTCCATTGGTGACACATAGCATTGGCCTTTTTCATATTTCATAGCCTCTGTAAAATAATATCTATCCCCTTTAAACTGCAACTTTTCTGTTGACATTAACACAGATGATTTTTCATCCGAATCTACCCTTATAACTTCATAGCCTGCCTCATCAATATATCGTATCTGATAATAATATGGACGTGTTCTTGAAAATGCAAGATACTCCTCTTTAAGTGTAATTATCCCACCTTCAGAGCCTTTTAAACTTTGCGCCTTTCTGTTGTCCACAAAACCCTTTATGCCGCTGGATTGACTTAAATAAATGACATCATTATGCACGGTCTTTAGAAACTTCTCTATATCAGAGGCCTTGGATGAAACCTCATACTCAAGGTAATGAAGTGTGCTATCCTCAAGCGCCTTAATCGAATAATAGACGCCGTATGTGCCTCCGATGGACAATGGCACAAGGACAAGAAGCATAAAGGCAATAATAAGCTTTGCCCTTATGCTTAAATGGGCTAAAGGATTATGTTTCATTTTAACGCGGTTCTACAGGATACCCGGCATTTGCCCATGCATTAAAGCCGCCGACAAGCGCAGATGCCTTTTTAAGGCCTTTACTCATTAAGAATAGCGCCACACGGGCGCTTGTATATTCGTCAGGTCAGGTGCAGTAAGTTATAATCTCTTTGTCTTTAGGCAGGCTTTGATACTTTCTTTCGATGGAATCCGGGTCAATCCTCACAGCGCCCTTGATTTTAATCTTGCTGCCCATATAAGCGCTTGATGTCCTTACATCAAGGATAACTATATCCTCTCCCTTATCCATCTTTGCCTTGAGTTCCTTTATGGAAATCCTATCGTCAGCAGCCGCAGCAATGAATGGCAGCAATAGAAATCCCAAAGCAATAAAAACAACATACAATCTTTGCACAGGGTGTTTCACACTTTGTATTTTGCACTTTGCATTTTGCACTTTTTATCTCCCTCCCTTGTTTTTATAAATTCTTCCTGAACAACAAGTAGCCTGATTCTTCTGTTATGCTTAAGGCCTTTTCTATTTCTTTCCTATCAAGGTTTTTATCAGAGCCTTTTAAAAGTTCCCTATAAAATCTGTTATAAAACTCATCCGGATACACCCATGCCTCAAAAACGAGCTTATTTTTATTATAAGATTTATCTATTACATAATCAAATTCAAACCTTTTTTGCGGGCCTATACGCGTATCAAATAATTCCTCTGAAAGATCTAAACTAATGCGCCTGCCGATATAAGCCTCCTTCAAAGACGATTGAACAACCCTGCCTTTCTTATCCAGCATAAATCCTTTCACAATAATCAGCGGCGTTGCGTATGTGGGGAAAAGATGTCCCACGGCTGCATTTGTGATAGTTAGTTTAGCCTTTTTATCTTCACGGCGGGCATCAATAGTAACCCCATTCTTCACCATATCAGGGTCGTGGATACCACGCCATAGGTGCTGTCTATCAGGCATATGACAGTTTTGGCAGATTATATTATTTTTACCATAGAGGCTTTCTTCCCATTCCCTGTATGTGTTTACAAGAAGCTTGCCATTTAACTCATATCCTTCATCCAGTTGATGGCAGGCCGCACAAAACTCTGCCTTTTCAAAAAAATCCTTTTCTACAAAACCATTGTGGTCTCCTTTAATTTGAGATTTGAGATTTGAGATTTGAGATTTAGAAGTAGCAGGCGGCCCATATATCTTTCCTCCCCTCAGATGACATACACTGCAACTGACCCCTGAAAGTTTTAGTCTGTTATCAAAGAGTGGGTTTTTAATGTATTCCTCTTGTCTCTTGCCTCTTGCCTCTTTCATCTCCGACTGCTCTTCCATGGGCGCATGGCATACATAACAGGATGCGGCAAAAGATGGATCTTTACTTGGCCTTAATTGTCCGGTAAGGCCGGGACCAACGGCCTTGCTGTGGAGAGACTTGTTCCAGTCATTATACTGTCCTTTATGACACAGCCCGCAATCTTCGGCGTAGAGAGAAAAAACATTTTGGCGGGTTTGAGATAGGATTGGTCTTTGCCAATAGTCTGACAAAAAATCCTCTCCCCCTTTTGCTTCGGGAGAGAGGATAATCATTGAACTGCATACAAGACTGAAAACAAAATAGGTTACTTTTTGCCGCACGGATTTTTCATGCCGCAAGGATTCTTTGCAGCACACGGATTTGCCGGCGTCCCTTCTTCTTTTGCATGGGATTGGGCATAGGCTGCCAGGGCTGTCATCTCCGGAGAGCTCCACTGCAGGGGCTTACCTTTCATGGGATTCATCATGCAAAAGTTTATCATCTGGTCAAGGGTAAGTATGTCATTTGCCATCTTGATATATTTTGGGAATGGAGACTTTTTCAAACCCTTTCCATCAGCATGACAGGTGGCGCAGGCCGTACCTGACTTCCCAAGCTTCGTGTCATTCCATAGCTTCTCACCCATTTCCATAAGCTTTGCATTGTCCTTAACGGCAACCTTCCTTATGGGCTTAGGCTTCATGGCACATGGATTGGCAGCACACGGATTCTTGGCACATGGGTTTTTTGCTGTACATGGATTTTTCATCATGCCGCATGGGTTCTTCATACCCTTCATACCACACGGATTCTTCATGGCACATGGGTTTTTCATGCTGCATGGATTTTTTGCTGCACATGGGTTCTTCTTTTCTGCTGACTGAACATCATTAAAACCCACACCCATGACAAGAGGCAGCGCCAGCAACATCGCCAAAACTATCTTCTTTAAACTCTGGAGCATATTGATCTTAAGCATATTTAAAAACCTCCTTTTTGTGAAATTGTCCAAAATCATGGACATAAATTTTCCCACTCATTTATCCTGAACAAAAGGGATGCGCTCTCACCTCCATCTCAATGATGCATCTCTTATGCAGGCTTTTCAGACTTACTAAGAACTAACATGACAAAGCCTCATAAAATTGCATATGCACAGGAAGGGGCATGGAAGAAACTTTTAACAATATGCGGCATTTTCTGCAATCTCCTCATTACGCGTTTAACCGTATTTTTGAGTTCAGCCTTAG
>JACRNJ010000081.1 GCA_016219285.1 Deltaproteobacteria bacterium | reverse complement strand
CAGAATCTATGCGCCTGACTGCAGCAATTCTCAACTGCTCTTTCGCTTTTCGTGGCAGTCTACGAGCATCAAATATTTTTTTGCATATCATGCCTCATATTATACACTAATGAGGCTTAGTTTGTGAAGATATTAGTAATCAGCATGTTTGTATTATCAGACCTATACAACACTTATTGAAAACAAAGTTTTTGCATTCAATAATTATTTCAGGCTATGGTCAGATGCTTATCTATGTATGTCAGACAGGTGCAAATAGAGAAGGATTAACTTTCCAGCAAATTAATAGTTTTGACTTGCCTATTCCTGATATAAAAGAGCAAGAACAGACTATCAATTTCATAGAAACTCACACTTCCAGCATAGACGCTACCACTTCCAAAATCGAAAAAGAAATCGAACTCTTGCAGGAATACCGTACCGCCTTAATCAGCGAAGTGGTGACAGGGAAGGTAAGGGTACATAGCGCATGACGGAAAAAGAACTGACAGCAAAATTGAATGAACTTCGCAGACTGCCTGCTGAAACAGAAGTGTTTGAGTTCAAAGAAGCGAAAAACGATTACTCTCAGCATTAAGAATCAAAGGGACGATACAGAACAAGGGGTATTCTAAATGGTCTCTTGTTTAAAAGAGTTTTAAAAGAGTTTTAAACATTTTTTAAAAGAGTTTTTGAATTTGGCTTGAGATTTCAAGCGGTTACAATAGAGTGCAATTAGAGAAATTATTAGAGGCACGATATCAGCGCTTATGTAACGGTTATGTAACTGGGAGGGGATCCGATGCTTCTAACGTATTGATTAATTAGGCTTTCTTATGTAATGGTTATGTGGGAGACAATCAGGATTAAAAATAACGGTAGCGATTCAAAGCTCAAATGGGTTCTAATAGCTTAAGGATCCTTAAACGATTAGAAAGGAATTTTAGCAAACGCACATAATATCAAATACTTATGGGTTCTAATAACATACATACAGAATCAACCTTTGAATTGGCTATCATTGACCATTTAACCACTTATGGCTGGCGCTTGGGCAATGCCTCGGATTTCAGCCGGGACTTATCTTTTGATAAAAAGGCGGTTCTGTTATTCATCCAAACATCTCAGCCTAAAGAGTGGACAAGACTTCAGTCCTATTACAAAGATGATACAGAGAATAAATTCATTCAGCGCCTGTTTAAAGAACTGGATTTAAGGGGCATGCTGGATGTAATCCGTCACGGCATAACAGACAGCGGCGTTAAATTCAGGCTGGCTTATTTCAAACCTGATAGCAAACTGAATCCCGAAACGCTTGAACTCTACAGGCAAAATAAACTGTATGTAGCGAGGCAGATTTATTTTTCCACCAAAAATAACAAGAGCATAGACCTATTACTTTCCTTGAATGGTTTGCCTGTTGCTACTATAGAATTAAAAAATCATTTTACGGGGCAGACAGTTAATGAGGCAATGGAACAATACCGCACAAGCCGAGACCCGCGTGAGCTGCTTTTCCAATTCAAAAAGAGAGCCTTGGTACATTTCACCCTTGACCCTGATGAAGTGTATTTCACGACCAAGCTTGAGTCAAGCGGCACACGGTTCTCGCCATTCAACAAAGGGTTTAAAAACGGAGCGGGCAATCCGCCTGCAAAAGATTATTCTACTTACCGCTCGGCTTATTTCTGGGAAGAAATGCTGAGTGCGGACAGTTGGCTGGAAATCATTAACCGGTATATGCATTTACAAAAAGAAGAGTTTACGATAGATGGTAAGAGAATATACCAAAGAATCATTGCTGTTTCCACGTTATCACCAGCTTGATGCTGTTCGCCGTCTTACATCTAATGCAAAAGCAAGCGGGCCCGGCAAGAATTATTTGGTTCAGCATTCTGCCGGTAGTGGCAAGAGCAATTCCATTGCATGGCTTGCATATCGGCTGTCATCATTATATGACACCAGTGACAAAAAGATTTTTGATTCGGTTATTGTCATTACAGACCGTAATGTCTTAGATCAGCAGTTACAAAATACTATTTATCAGTTTGAACACAAAACAGGTGTGGTACAGCGCATTGATGAGGACTCTAAGCAACTGGCAGAATCCATTACCTCAGGAACTGGTATTATCATTACTACATTACAGAAGTTTCCTCATGCACTTAAACATTTAGGAGAAACTCCTAACCGCAATTATGCTGTAATTATTGATGAAGCACACAGCAGCCAAGGCGGGGAGGCAAGCAGAAAAATGACAGAGGCGCTGGTAGGGAAAAACGTCTCGCTTGAAGAGTCTGAAAGCATTGAGAGTGAAATTGAAAACAGTGTGCAAGATGAGGATGATTACATCCGTGAAACCATACGTAAGCGTGGTCCTCAGAAAAATATAAGTCTTTTTGCTTTCACTGCAACACCAAAGGCAAAGACAATAGAAGTGTTTGGCTTCAAAAATGCCGAAGGCAAATCTATGCCCTTTCATCTTTATTCTATGCGGCAGGCCATTGAGGAGGGATTCATCCTTGATGTATTGAAGAATTACACTACCTATGAAACTTACTATAAATTTTGCAAAATAATTGAAGACGACCCTGAACTGAATAAGAGAAAGGCAGTAAAAGCAATTGGACGTTTTGCTTCCCTGCATCCTACAAACCTTGCACAGAAAACAGAGGTGATGGTCGAGCATTTCAGACAGATTACGATGAAAAAAATCGGAGGCAAGGCAAAGGCAATGGTTGTAACTGCGTCAAGAAAACATGCCTTGAGGTATTATCTTGAGTTTAAGGATTATATCAAAGAAAAAGGTTACGCCAATATTAAACCGCTTGTTGCTTTTTCAGGCACAGTGATTGATGATTTGTATCCGGAAGGAATAACCGAGGCGCAGTTAAACAAATTTGGTGAGAAGGAACTGCCTGATAAGTTTGCAACTAATGAATATCAAGTTTTGCTGGTGGCTGATAAATATCAGTATGGATTTGACCAACCTTTATTGCATACCATGTATGTTGACAAAAAGTTGTCAGGAGTAAAGGCTGTGCAGACTCTTTCACGACTCAACAGAACTCATCCCGGCAAGGAAGATACCTTTGTCCTGGATTTTGCCAATGACAGACAAACAATAATTGATTCATTCCAACCATACTATGAACTGACGGCTATGACTGAAACCACTGATCCGAATCATTTATATGATTTAAAGGGAAAGACTGATGCAGCACATATTTATTACCAGTCTGAGGTGGATGCGTTTGCCAGAGTATTTTACAAGCCGGGACATTCATCTATTAAAGATCAAGGTAAGCTATACGCATTTATTGATCCCGCTGTTGACCGGTTTAATGCCTTACAGGAAGAACCTCAGGATGAATTCAAAAAGTCGTTAACTGCTTTTGTTAGATTGTATTCATTCCTTTCTCAAATCATGCCTTTTCAGGATGTTGAACTTGAAAAATTATATTCATATGGTCGTTTTCTACTAACAAAACTTCCCAAAGCAGATTACACCGAACGATTGAAACTGGATAATGAAGTGGCGCTTGAATATTATCGCTTGCAAAAAGTTGCTGAAGGCGATCTGGTTTTGCAAGTTCAGGGAGAAGATAGCCTTGACCCAACAACAGAGGCTGGTATCAGCAAACCAAAAGATGAAAAGGATAGACTTTCAAACATTATTTTCTTGCTAAACGAGAAATTTGGTACTGACTTTACCGAAGCCGACCGTTTATACTTTGAGCAAATTGAACAAGCATTGTTTGAGAATGAAGAATTGAAGATAAGGGCACAAAACAACCCTATTGAAAATTTCAAGTATGCCTTTGAAGAAGTATTTATCCAAACACTTATTGACCGTATGGATTCTAATCAGGAAATATTTGACAAGATTATGGAAAATACCGAATTTAAGAATGATGTAAAAGAGTGGTTGACAAAGAAAATCTACCAGCGGTTTAATGAGAAACAGGAGTAATCGGTGGCAACGAAGAATTGCGAAAGGCATTAGGTTATAGACCAGAAGTTTAGGAGGCAAGATTAAGTCTTACAGGCAACTGTCCCTTAAACTCCATCTCTCCCTTCAGTCCCTTTATGACCGCCCTTTGAGCTTCTTCTGTTGTGCCATAGGCCGCAATAAGCATATCAGCCTCCTTAAAATGAGATAGGATATAAGGGCTTCCAAAGGAAATAACAATTGACCCTTGACAAATCGTGTGTTTTGCTTCAGCAAAACACCTGCTCTGCTTTGTCTTTGACAAAGCAGACGATTTGTCAAGGGTTGACTTTTTTGCCTTTCCCCGATTAAAACCTTCAGGGACAAGCTTTATGAGTTCAATAATCTTCTGCCTTTCTTCATCCGTTATTCCTGAACTCCCTTTCCATGCAGAAACCTCAGTGAATATGGCGAAGATGATTGGTTCACCTGCTAACTTCCCCTGCCCCCCTTTAGTAAAGAGGGGAGTGTTATTAAGTGTAGAGACCTCTCTGAAATGACCTTTCCACAAAGAAGGTTCGTGAAATTTATCTGCTCCTGCAAGGACTACACAGGCATTGGTGATTGGCATTATTTCTGCCGTTTGCTTCACAATTGTTATTGATGCCTCTGTAATAATTGTGGAAAGATTCCTGTTGTGGCTATAGTCAATATGGTGGGCAAAGCCCACCCTACTATTTCTTGATAGTTTTGACTTAAACTTTAATATGCGGGCTACTGCCCTATCAATGCTTGCCTCATCAATCTCTTTTGTTTTGAGCGCATTTTCAAGGTCTTTCACAGCCATGTCAGTATCTGCAGGATGCAGGAGTATATCAACGCCTGCCTTTATGCACTTTGCAGGGATATTTTCAATATTGCTGAGCGCCGACATATTCAATGCATCTGTGATAATCAAACCGTCAAATCCGAGCTGCTCCCTCATAAGACCCTTAATCATCTTTTCTGATAAAGTTGCTGGCATTGAATCAATTGACGACGCAAGGAGGTGTCCTGTCATTATGCTGCTTACGCCCGTATTGATTGCCTCTGCAAACGGCATGATGTCAGTATCCATCAGCTCTTTGTATGATTTGGTAATTACAGGAAGCGCTATGTGGGAATCTATGGATGTATCGCCATGACCCGGAAAGTGTTTTGCGCAGCTTATAAGCCCTGCATCCTCCAGAACCTTGATATACGCTGAGCCAAACCATGAGACATCTTCAGGATTATCTGAAAACGCCCTTGTGCAGATTATGGGATTATCCGGCCTCTGATTTACATCAAGAACAGGGATGAGAGGCATGTTTATCCCAACATCTATTGCCTCGCGGGCTATGGCATTTACGGCATCTTGGAGAAACGCAACATCTTCTGGTTTGTCTTTTTTGATGGCTGCCCTAACAGCCATCTGGCAGGGAAAATCCGTATAGCCCTTAATCTGCTGGCCAACGCCCCTTTCTATATCTGATGCAATGAATAGGGGGACATCTGCCATAGCCTGGAGCTTATCAATAAAGCCCTTAATCTCCTCCCTTTTCCCGCCAAAGAGTATGAATCCGGCAATGCCTTTTCGGACGAGTTCAAATATTTTTTCCTGATAAGGTAAGGAGGAGAGCTTTTCTCCATCGAGTCTGCTGATGATGAGGTGGTAGAGCTTGTTTTTCACGAAGCCGTCAGATTATAAAATACTTCCTTCCCCAAAAACCGGGCAGTTTCGCCCAGTTCTTCTTCAATGCGCAGCAACTGATTATACTTTGCAATGCGGTCTGTCCTTGATGCAGAGCCGGTTTTTATCTGGCCTGCATTTGTAGCAACTGCTATATCGGCAATGGTGGCGTCTTCTGTCTCACCGCTCCTGTGGGAGATGATCGCTGTGTAACCTGCTTTCTTTGCCATCTCAATGGCCTCTAAAGTTTCCGTGAGAGTGCCGATCTGATTTACTTTGATGAGGATAGAGTTAGCAATTCCCTGTTTTATGCCTTTGGAAAGAATCTTTGTGTTTGTCACAAAAAGGTCGTCGCCAACCAGTTGAATCACGCTGCCGAGTTTCTCTGTAAGAAGCTTCCAGCCGCCCCAGTCATTTTCCGACATGCCGTCTTCTATGGAAATTATGGGGTATGATTTAACAAGGTGTGCCCAGTAATCAGCCAGCTTATCTGAGGACAATCTTTTGCCGCCTATTGTATAGCTTCCGTTCTCATAAAATTCGCTTGATGCTGCATCCAGCGCTATAAAAATATCCTTGCCCGCCTTGTATCCTGCTGTCTTGATGGCCTCCATAATGGTTTCTACGGCTTCTTCGTTGGTCTTAAGATTTGGAGCAAATCCGCCCTCGTCGCCAACAGCAGTGGATAAGCCTTTTCTTTTTAATATGACCTTGAGGTGGTGAAATACCTCTACCCCCATCCTCAGGGCATTGTGAAAATCCTCTGCACCTGCCGGTATAATCATAAACTCCTGTATTTCAAGCCCGCTGTCCGCATGCGCCCCGCCGTTTATAATATTCATCATAGGGAGAGGCAGTGTCTTTGCATTGGTTCCACCAATATATCTATAAAGCGGCATGCAAAATGAAGCAGCAGCAGCCTTTGCCGTGGCTAAAGATACGCCAAGTATCGCATTTGCCCCAAGTTTACCCTTGTTATCTGTGCCGTCAAGCTCAATCATTGTCTGGTCTATAAGAACCTGATCTGCAGCATCAAGGCCAACTATTTCAGGCCCTATCTTGTCATTCACATTTGCAACCGCCTTGAACACACCCTTTCCAAGATATCTTTTTTTATCGCCGTCCCTTAATTCTACGGCCTCATGCTCGCCGGTAGATGCGCCGGATGGCACAGCAGCCCTTCCCATAGAGCCATCTTCCAATATAACCTCTACCTCAACAGTAGGGTTTCCCCTTGAATCCAGAATCTCTCTTGCTAAGACATCAACAATGGTGGTCATGCAAAACCTCCGATTTTTGATTTTAGATTTACTATTTTAGATTTTAATTCGTAAATCGTAAACCGTAAATCGTAAATTATTTCTTTACCTCCGTAAATCTCTAAAAAAATCTTTGAGAATCTTTTCGCATTCCCCGGCCATGACGCCGGTTGTTACCGCAATCCGGTGATTCAACCTCTTGTCATTTGATACATCGTATACCGAACCGCATGCCCCGGCCTTGGGGTCATAAGAGCCGAACACCAGCCTTGAAACCCTTGCCTGAATCAATGCCCCCATGCACATAAGGCATGGTTCCAGTGTAACATAGATTGTTGCATTTAAAAGACGCCACTTGCCAAGCTTTTTAGACGCCTTTCGTATAGCTATAATCTCTGCATGTGAAGTGGGGTCAGCGGCAGACTCTTTCAGGTTATGGCCCCTGGCTATAATCTTGTCATCACAAACTATCACTGCCCCAATAGGAACCTCCCCCTTTTTAACAGCCTTTTGGGCCTCTTTAAGGGCCTCAATCATGAAATAGGCGTCAAGTCGCAAGTTGCAAGAAGCAAGAGGCAAGAGGCGAGAGCTAAGAGGCAAGATTTTCTTTCTTCTCATTTCTTGCTTCTTGCTTCTAACATCTTGCATCTTGCCGCTTGCATCTGGCATCTTGTTTTTTGGCGCGCCCAGAGAGATTCGAACTCCCGACCCCTTGATTCGTAGTCAAGTGCTCTATCCATCTGAGCTATGGGCGCTTTTAAAAAAGTCAAGAGTTTACACCTAAACTTTTCTCTTTTGACTTAGTGTCCTGCATCTTTCACTTTTTAATAGCCTATTTTTAACATCTTTAAGGCATTAGAGTCAACCCAAAATAGAAAAGCTGAGAAGAAATGAATTTTATTGACTTCTAAGTTCATATTATGTAACTTATGAACCCTGATTTTAGCAAAGGAGGAATACTACAATGGGTAAAAATATTACACAGAAGATATTAGAATCTCATCTCGTGTCTGGGACAATGGCAGCCGGCAATGAAATAGCCATAAAGATTGACCAGACCCTTACTCAGGACGCTACTGGCACCATGGCCTATCTGCAGTTTGAGGCCATGGGTGTGCCGAGGGTCAAGACAAAACTTTCAGTAAGCTATGTTGACCACAATACGCTCCAATATGGCGGTTTTGAAAATGCGGATGACCACAGGTTTTTGCAGACAGTTGCCGCAAAGCACGGCATCTATTTTTCAAGGCCGGGAAATGGGATATGCCATCAGGTGCATCTGGAAAGATTCGGCGTTCCGGGACAGACCATGCTCGGCTCGGACAGCCACACGCCCACATGCGGCGGTCTCGGCATGATGGCCATCGGCGCGGGCGGGCTTGATGTTGCGGTTGCCATGGGAGGCGGGGCTTTTAATCTAACATACCCAAAGGTTGTGCTAGTAAATCTCAAGGGTAAACTCAAACCGTGGGTTTCTGCAAAGGATGTGATTCTTGAGCTTTTACGAAAAATGACGGTAAAAGGTGGCGTTGGCAAGGTTATTGAATACGGCGGCGAAGCCGTGCAAAGCCTTTCTGTGCCTGAAAGGGCTACCATTACCAACATGGGCGCAGAGCTTGGCGCCACAACATCCATCTTCCCAAGCGATGACATAACAAAGGAATTTTTGAAGGCGCAGAACAGGAAAAAAGACTGGCAAGGGCTTGTTGCCGACTCTGATGTAAAATATGATGAAACCATTGAAATAAATCTAAGTAAACTGGAGCCGATGATCGCAAAACCTCACAGCCCTGATGCCGTATGCAAGGTGTCGGATGTTGAAGGCATGAAGGTTGATCAGGTCTGCATCGGAAGCTGCACAAATTCCTCATTCAGGGATTTAATGATTGTTGCCGATGTATTCAAAAAAGGAAAGTTCAAGGTCAATCCAAATGTAAGCATGACAATATCTCCCGGTTCAAAGCAGGTTCTTGAGATGATAACCCTTAACAAGGGGCTTGCAAGCCTGATTGAGGCAGGCGCCAGAATCCTTGAGGCGACATGCGGGCCTTGCATAGGCAACGGCCAGTCCCCGCCGTCAAAGGGCGTTTCTCTCAGGACATTCAATAGAAACTTTGAAGGCAGAAGCGGCACAAAGGACGGCCAGGTCTATCTATGCAGCCCTGAGGCGGCGGCGGCGGCGGCCATTTACGGCGTAATCACCGACCCAAGAAAGCTTGGCAAATATCCGAAGGTTAAGATGCCAAAAGAATTTAGGGTGGATGATTCAATGGTAATCCTGCCTGCAAAAGACCCGTCAAAGGTAGATATATTAAGGGGACCGAATATAAAGCCATTGCCTGTGGCAATAAAAGTTCAGGGCGGCGTGAGCGGCAGCACATTGATAAAACTCGGCGACAACATCACAACAGACCACATCACGCCCGCAGGCACATGGCTTAAATACAGAAGCAATGTTCCAAAATATTCGGAATCGGTTTTTTCAGCCATTGACGCCCAGTTCCATGAAAAGGCAAAGGCTGCAAACGGCGGATTTGTTATTGCAGG
The DNA here is from genome assembly GCA_016219285.1 of Deltaproteobacteria bacterium. Classification (GTDB taxonomy): domain Bacteria; phylum Desulfobacterota; class GWC2-55-46; order UBA9637; family UBA9637; genus JACRNJ01. The sequence continues at coordinate 7,477 of JACRNJ010000081.1, read as the reverse complement.
AGAGAATTACGGACAGGGTTCTTCAAGAGAACATGCGGCGCTCTGCCCCATGTATCTCGGCATAAAGGGGATTGTTGCAAAGAGCTTTGCCAGAATACACAAAGATAACCTTGTGAACTTCGGCATCCTGCCGCTGACATTTGCAAGTCTTGCTGATTATGACGCAATAGACCAGGGAGACAAGCTGGAGATAAACGACCTTGCAAGCCAGTTGAAGGCAGGAGACTCGTTGACCATAAAGAATGTTGCAAAGGGTAAAGAGATAAAGGTAAAGCACGGCTTTAGCCAAAGGCAGGTTGATATAATCCTTGCCGGGGGATTACTGAACTTTACAAAAGGACAGGCAGCGTAAAATCCAGATGGCGAGCCGCCGGCTCGCCATCTGGATAGTGGAGAGAATGAAAAGCCCTCGTCGTAATTACGGCGGGGGCTTTTTCTATTTATTTAGGAAAGCATGAAATTGTTTGCATTTGGAGTCGTTGCCGTTTATGTGGGCAAAATCACCTCGCCACAGCTCGCAGGATTTTTACAGCCAGCCGGAGTTTTTCCTCGTAAACCTATTTTCATCTAACTATAGCTCTGGCAACCTTTACAATCAGCCTTACCTTCTCCTCATCTGTTTCTTTTAGCAAAGAATTCAGAATTTCTTTTAACTCCTTCTGGCTCGGTGTTTTATGGGCAAATTCAAAAAAATCTTTAAGTTCCACATTTAAGGCATCGGCAAGTTTTGCAAGAGTTTCAATAGAAGGGAAACTTTGCCCATTTCTATCCTGCTGGAGATAACGGTTAAATGAACTGCTTTACTTGTATCCTGTTGTTGAAGTAGCCGAGTGATATGAAGCACCTTTTAACCATCTTACTTTTTCTTGCCATAACCACACTTGCAGCCTGTTCTTCTGAAAAGCAAGAGAGCAGTCTCTTGGAAAAGAAACTCAAAGACAGGGTTGAGGCTGTAAATAAGTTTTACAATGACAATGGCGAACGTTTTGCCATAACAATTACCTCACCAATTAAAACATCCCTAAATCTTCAAGAAAACTCTGCTGTTACTGATACTGAAATGAAGTTTGATATGACAGGGAAACCCAGTACAGTCCCTGTCCGTGTGGTCTGGCGTAAATATCAAGATGGAGAGACTGGCAAATTGAATTTGTCAGCCCACAAGAGCTATCTATGGCGCTTATGATGGATAAGATGGTTGAGCAGTATAAAAAGATGAGGCCGTAAAAGAGAAGTTGGCGAGGGACGCTTCCCCCATTTCCTATTCTTACACCCATTCAACCTTAACCTTATCCCTCAGCTTCTTGAACTTCCTGTCTGTTATTATCTTTAACCCAAGTCTTTTTCCTCATGCTATTCTCACTTCCGCATGGCTTTTATTTCCCTAATAATTGCCTTAACATCTAAACCCTTAAGCCAGTGTTCTCTTTCTTTCGTATAATTTCCTGTGCCCGCTTCAAATTGTTGAAGGAAACGCACCATTCCCACCGGCCCCAGCGCCTTAGTCAAGGCTTCCAAGCCAACTTTTCTTACAATAATTGGATCGACAGTTTGTATATTCATTTTTTCAACACCTCCATTAACCACACTACAGGGTTTTTAACTGTTACTTTTAGTGTATTTTTGGTATGAAAAGCCTTCCTGATAAAATTATCATCAGTCGTAAGTAAGACATCCACTTTACCCTTTTCTGCACATGCTATATGCATAGCATCAAATGGCTTAAAACCTATTTTTTCAAGCTCATCTGCCCGTTTTTCTATGTTATTGTCTACAGCGATAGACTGATGCAACACTGTAGACAGCATTTCAATCTTTTGTTTTTTGTCAATATCAGGAATTTTGGAAATCTCAATATCAACAACCTCACTGGTTAACAAACGCCACTTACTGGTTTGAGCATGACTAATAATAGTAAGCACAGCTTCAGACTCGAGGCGCACTCTATCTTGTCCACGATCATCAAAAGGCCTGCTTAAGCAACAGACATCGAGATAGATTCTCATAAACGTTTTTTATTTTATCACACTCCCATATCCTTGTGGAATATAAATTGTTTTACTGACTCAAGCTAAAGCTGGTAAGGCTAAGGACACTCCCTCACTTTCCTATTCTCATATCCACTCAACCTTAACCTTATCCCCCAATTTCTTGAATAAATTCCTTCTCTGTTGTCATCTTTAACTGCTCTATCCTGCTTTTGAAAGGGAAGGGGCCAGATTTGCAAATATGCTTTTATGGAAAGGCTGCAAAAGTTTACCTTTTGATTGTTTTAAGCAGTTCTTTAAAATTCGCATAAACATCGCGTCTGTGTCCGATAAAATGGATTTCTATGAGGCTTTCCTCCTCGATTATCAGGTAAATAATTACGATAGGCGCCAATGGCAAGGGAACGAAAGTCGGAAAGCTCATCAACAAGTTCTTTTCCGGAAAATGGATTATACAAGAGTTCTACAATGCCGCTTTTCAAGCCGGGTTTTATCGCAGGGGGAAGTTTTCTAATTGCATTCTTCGCTTCGGGCAGATACCTGAATCTGAATCTTTTCATTCACCCCACACCTCTTCGTGGGTATAAAACCTTCCTGCCTTTTGTTGTTTTTTTGCGCGCTCCAGAGCCTTCATGGTTTCTTTATCACTTAAGATATCTATTGTTTCCATCAGCCCTTCAAAGCGCTCAATGTTTATCAAAATTCCCACCGGAACACCGTTTTTTGTTATAGCAATGGTCTCGTCCATTTCTTCTACCTTTCTCATAATATCAAGAAAGTCCCTTTTTGCCTGTGTAATAGGAATTACCTCCTGAACCTCTCTCATATGCACCTCCAAATTTTTATGACCATTTTAATTTCAAAACTGCAAGAAGTCAATTCCTTTTGACATCCTTGTCCTTTGACCATCTTCTGAAAAGCATAAGCTCAACAATCTTATGAAATCCCGGCAGGGTCTCAGTTTTTTCCCACCCATCTTCATCTATGCCCGGTTCTCCTGTAGATAAAGGCTTTCCATAAACATATGGCCTCTTTCATCGTATGCCCTAAGGGTCTGGCTGGATTTGTCTATTTCAATGTGCTTTTTCTCCGGAGTAAAAATCATGGCCTTGCCCTCTGTAACAAGATAGATATTTACTCCCAGTCTTTTTATTGGTTCAGTTCTGGAAAGCCTGACAGCGACAGCATCTTCGCTGCCAAATGCCGATTGAGAAAGGCAAATTATAAAGAGGCAAGAGAGAAACCAGCTTCTTAAAATCATCTATTGTTCCAATACGGATAGTTTAAGATGTTTTTTTACCATCTTCCAAGCCATGTCCATATCACAAAACGGCAACTCTCCAAGGATAGGGATATTGGCAAGCCTTTTTATCTCTGTTTGATTGGTGGAAAGGGATTCATCGGTTGCGAGGGCTGGGTAGTTAATGATAATACCCTTAATCTCTATACCTGCGGATTGAGCATATTTTATGGTTAATAAAGTATGATTTATTGCGCCGAGTCTTGATGCGGCAATAATTATAAGCGGGAGATTGAGGAATTTCACAAGGTCTGCAACAGCCTCATTTTCATTTAAAGGCGCCAGCAATCCGCCTGCTCCTTCTACAAGCATTATGCCGTGTTTTGCTGTAAGCGTATCATAGCATGCTTTTATCCTATTCAAGTCTATGCTCTTCTTTTCAATCTTCGATGCTATGCTCGGTGCAAGCGGCGCTTTAAATCGGTAAGGGTTTATCAAATCAAGTTCATCGCTCGTTCCTGCCGCATTCTTGAGATAAAGCGCATCCCGAGGCTCAAGCCTCCCATTATTTTCAGGGCACCCTGTCTCAACAGGCTTCATCACACCGACATTAATGCCTTTTTCTTTCAACGCCGCTGCAATGCCGGCAGTAACAAATGTCTTGCCAACACCTGTGTCAGTGCCTGTGATAAAATAGCCTTTGGTTTGCATAAGCTAAATGGTAGCAGAATAAAAAAAGACAGTCAATTGACGAAACATTATTTGTCACATTATTTGTCAATGCTTGAAAATGGTCATATGGTGTGTTATAAAAGCGGAAAATTTAAGATAATGAGATACGATTTCACAGATTGAGAGAGCCGATTATGCAGATTGAGGAATCGGGGTAAAAAGGGTGTTTTAATCTGTGTGCTCAGTTATCAAGGAGGTATTCAATTGGCAGAGAATCTTGGGGATTGGAAAAGGAGCTGTTATTGCGGGGATGTAACCGGTATCAACATAGGTAGTGAGGTAATCCTTATGGGATGGGTGCAGAAGAGGAGAGATCACGGTGGTCTAATATTTATAGATTTACGTGACAGAGAGGGCTTGGCGCAGATAGTTTTTAATCCTGCCGCAAACGAATTGTCACATAAAAACGCCCACCATATAAGGGCAGAGTTTGTTCTTGCAATAAAGGGTATTGTTTCTAAAAGGCCTGCTGGCACAGAAAATCCCGCATTAAAAACAGGAGAGCTTGAGATACTCGTTAAAGAACTGAAGATACTCAACGAATCAGAGACACCGCCATTTTTAATAGATGATGAGACAGATGTCGCCGAAGGTGTCCGACTTAAATACCGCTATCTTGATTTGAGAAAACCAAGCCTGCAAAAAAATCTTATCCTTCGGCACAAGGTCTGCAAGATTACGAGGGATTATCTCTGCGAAAGACATTTTCTTGAAATAGAGACGCCGATTCTTACTAAAAGCACGCCGGAAGGGGCAAGAGATTATCTTGTCCCAAGCAGATTAAATCCAGGGCATTTCTTTGCCCTGCCGCAGTCACCCCAGTTGTTTAAACAAATCCTTATGGTTTCTGGTTTTGACAGGTATTTTCAGATTGTCCGATGTTTCAGGGATGAAGACCTCCGTTCTGACAGACAGCCTGAGTTTACTCAGATAGATGCTGAGATGAGTTTTGTGGACAGGGAAGATGTAATGGGGCTTATGCAGGGTCTTATAGCAGAGATATTTAAAAATGTTGCCGGCATAGAATTGAATTTGCCGTTTACAAGGCTTGCCTATGCCGATGCAGTTGGAAGATATGGGTTAGATAATCCTGATACGAGGTTTGGATTGGAATTGAAAGATATTACTGCCATTGTGAAAGATTCAGGCTTCAAGGTCTTTGCCGATGCTGCCAAAAAAGGCGGCATAGTAAAGGCGCTGAATGCAAAAGCATGCGCAGAATTTTCCAGAAAGGAATTAGATGAACTCACGGCGGTTGCCAATTCCTACGGCGCAAAGGGCCTTGCATGGGTAAAGATTGCCGAAGAAGGCTGGCAGTCCCCCATAGCAAAATTTCTTACAGACGCTGAAAAAGACGGTATAACAAAAATTCTTGATGCAAAGACAGGAGACCTTGTTTTATTTGTTGCAGACAGTCCAAAGATAGCAAATACAGCGCTAGGGAGGGTTAGATTAGACCTTGCCAAAAGACTGAATCTCATTTCAACTTTAACCCCCGACAGAACCAATCGGGGGCATCAGTCGTCAGCCTTCAGTTTTGTATGGGTTACCGACTTCCCGCTTCTTGAATATGATGAAGAGGAAAAGAGATTTGTTGCTGTTCATCATCCCTTTACAGCGCCGCTGGATGAGGATATAGAAAAGCTTGATACATCTCCTCTTGAGGCAAGGGCAAAGGCTTATGATTTGGTATTAAATGGCACAGAGATAGGAGGCGGAAGCATAAGAATTCACAGACAGGATATTCAATCCATGCTATTCAAAAGACTTGGCATAAGTGAAGAAGACGCAAGGCAAAAATTCGGCTTTCTCCTGGACGCCCTTTCCTTTGGCGCCCCGCCGCACGGCGGCATTGCATTTGGTTTAGACAGACTCGCTGCAATAATATGCGGCGCAGAATCAATCAGGGATGTAATTGCATTTCCAAAGACCCAGAAGGCAACATGCCTTATGACAGATGCGCCGTCTCCTGTAGATAAAAAGCAGCTGGATGAACTGCATTTGAGGCTAAAGATGCAGCAGAAAGAAGTTTAACCCGAAAAATAAAAACCAAATGCATTTTTCGGGTTAAGATTGTCATTTTGACTTTTTAATCTGCTATCACCTATAACCTATTGCCTATAGTCTACCTTTTAAAGCTCAGGTCAACTTTTGGCGCTTCCTTTGCAGCAGCTTCTGCCTGAAAATAATCTCCCTGCTTAAACCCAAATATTGCGGCAGCGATATTGGATGGAAATATCCCCTGCTTTATATTAAACTGGGCAACGATATCATTATAAAATTGACGGGCAAAACCTACACTATTTTCTGTGGAAGTGAGTTCCTCTTGAAGTTGCAGTATATTCTGGTTGTTTTTCAGAGCAGGATAGTTTTCTACAACGGCAAATAGTTTGCCAAGCGCCTGTGTGAGCATGTTCTCTGCCTCAGATCTTCCTGAAATTGTTGTAGCGCCAACCGCCCTTGCCCTGGCCTCTATTACCTTTGAAAGTGTTTCCTTTTCAAACTCCATAGCGCCTTTTACAGTATTTAAAAGATTCGGGATAATATCATGCCTCCTTTTAAGCTGGACATCTATCTGCTGCCATGCGTTCTGCACCTGATTCCGGAGTGTTACAAGACCATTATACATAGTAATAACCCAAATAGTACCGATAACAAGCAGACCTAAAATTATCCACCCAAACATAGGAACCTCCCATTGTATAAGTAGGCAGTAGGCAGTCGGCAAAAAACAATTTTGAATTTAGATTCCCGAATTCCGAATTTAAAATCGTAAATCGTAATTTTTTACTGCTTACTATCTGCTTTTTTATTTAGAGTGCCTGTCTGCCACCTTGCTAGCGCCATAGGCATTTGGTTTAGTAACTGCCGCATAACCAGAACCTGTTACCATGCCGACCACCTCTCTGATAATCTCTTTTGTGTCGCCATGTTCTCCAACATCAAGGTGGATTTCAACAGGCAGTTTTGCAAAGCCGTTTTCATACAGCTTTGTTTTCAAAATGGCAGCTGTTTCAAGGCTGAGAGATGTTTCATAAAAGATTCTTTGGCGCAGATTTGCAATCTTCCTGTGCCGTATCTTCTTATAAAAATAGCGGCCGCCATGGCCTATCCTATGAATAATTATGGCGCTTATAAAGATTGTTTCTGCTGCCAGAAAAGAGTCTGTTCCAATGATGATGCTGTATCTATAGCTGGTGTCTTCTTCTACATAGTTAATCAGCTTTTTAAACACATCCTCAAAGGAAAGACTTCCAAAGGTAGGACTAAAGAACTCATGCTTTTGCCCTTGACAGATATTTTTCCTGTCAAGGGTTTGAGGTTTAACAGGTTGGTGGGGCTCCATGCTGCAAAATTCTATAATAATTCATTATAAAAAGGAAGTAAAAACTGTTCTCCGTAAAATAGCGATTGAAGACTTCGCTATTTTACAAACTGGCGATTTGGCTGCCATACTTCGTTATCGGCGCATTTTTTCTCCTCACCGTATTGATGACATACGGCTCGTCGCAAAAAT
>JACRNJ010000082.1 GCA_016219285.1 Deltaproteobacteria bacterium | reverse complement strand
GAATCTATGCGCCTGACTGCAGCAATTCTCAACTGCTCTTTCGCTTTTCGTGGCAGTCTACGAGCATCAAATATTTTTTTGCATATCATGCCTCATATTATACACTAATGAGGCTTAGTTTGTGAAGATATTAGTAATTGATACAAGGTACGCAATTGATCATCCATTGGAGCATCTGGGGGCAATTCTCTAATTACCTGCGCCGTTTCTTTCCATGAATCACGAATAGTTACACCAGCATCCCATGTTGCCCCTACCACCGCTCCTACGGGGCCTCCAATAGTTGCGCCAATTATTGTATTTTTAGCTGATTTCATCCACAGTGTAGATATGTGTTCATCTATTCCCATCTTTCCAATCTCTCCGTCAGACTTGAAAACTCCTTTTTCTTTCATATTATTGACCATGGAGTTTATACCAACATCCATCATAGCTCCGGCTCCAATTGTAACTCCCAACTGAAGCCCTCCACGTGCAGCAAGTGTCTTAGTTAATTCGGGGTCCGCTTTCTCAATGCCTTTGCCAACTATCTCCAAATATTTTAAAACTGATATTACCTTTGAAGGAGTAGGTGTAACCCTTTGTATAAGAACTTCATGAGCAACTTGTTTCATTTCTTTCAAAGCCTCGGCAGGTGGTTGTTTAAGAATCTCTATTGCATGAGACATTTCGCTGAAAATTAATATTATAAAAGCAACCGTCAAACTCTTTATTAAAGTCTTCACTTTCCTTTCCTCCTTCCCCTCACCCATCAGGTGAGCAGGGATTTCTTTAAATTTTTAAAACAGAAAATAACCTTTTTAGAGTCTGTTGCAAAAACCTCTTTTTATAAGTTTGTCATGCCCGAATGTCTCTGTCGGGCATCCATAACTCATTGAATTTATAAGAACTGGATTCGTCCCCGAGTGCTTCTATCGGGGATAGAAGCCTTCGGGAATGACATTTATGATTTGTGCAACAGCCTTTTTATTTTCTCCTTTCAAAAAATTACACAGACGAGGTAAACAATTTCTTGTAAGTCAAACACCTATGTGATAGGATATAATCAATGAAGCCGATAAAGTATGCGCGGCATGCAAAAAACAGAATGCGCTGGCATAAAATTTCTGAGGAAGAAGTAGTATCGGTTTTACAATCGCCTGATTTTTTAGAGCCTTCTATAGAGGGGAGATTCAACGCATGGCGTAAGGCATCCGATAAATTTTTGAGGGTGACATATAAAGAAGATGCAGAAAAATATTTTGTTGTAACTGCTGGTAAAAAGAAAAAAGACTGGAGGTAATATAAGATGAAGATAGAATACGATAAAGAGGCTGATGCCCTGTATATCCAGCTTAGAGAGGCATATGTTGACGACAATATAGACATAGAGGAAGGGGTAACGGTTGACCTTGACGATAAAGGACATATCGTTGGAATTGAAATACTTGATGCCAGTGAGAAACTTAAACCCTCAGAACTTCTCAATATCTCCATTGAAAATCTCCCCCTTGAAAAAATAGCCGCTGCCGGATAAGCGCCTACCATCTCCAACTCAATCCTATTGAATATAGATTCTTCTCATAATCATACAAGGCTATACCAGCATGCTTTATACAATGTCAAAAAGAAGAAAAAGGATGCGTTGCAATATATAAAACCCTACAGCAAATTACACGCTGCATAATACTTCAAGAGACTTGTTACGGCAGGTTCTGCGGCTGCCAAAAGATAATAGGAAATAGGGGAAGTGGAGTTCGGCCACACTGAAGAAAATTACTGAAAGAAAGGGGATTGCGTTTCTTTTTTGTAGTTAGTATATTCTTGTCCTTTATATCTTTCCAGCATTGTTTCTTCAAGCCTTGCTTTCCATGATAAAAAGATTGTGCCGAGGATGGCGGTTAATAGAAGAAATCCAATCTCTATGATAAGAAAACTTCCCCATAGCATTGCTATAACCCCTGCATAAATGGGATGTCTTACAATAGAATACGGCCCGTGTTTAATAACAGGTTGTCCTTCAATGACAGCTACAGAGCCTGACCAGAAACTGCCCAGTGTTATCCTTGCCCAGATAGCAAAGAAAAATCCGCCTAACAGCAGGATAATTCCAATTAGATTTATAAACTGATTAAAAGGGGAGGGGAGCTCAAATCTTTTCAAAAGATAATCTACTGATAGATACTCAATCATGGCTGTAATTATAAATGTAGAGATTAAAAAGAGATACCAGCCCTTATCAACTCTCTTTGTCTTTGGTGTCTTGTAAATAAATGAGGCTATAACCCAGAAACTAAAGAATGAGAGCCACACAACGGTTACTATTAGCACCTTCCATGTCATGTATATCTCTATTCCTCTACTCCGAAGTCATAGATCTTATATTGATTGCCTACCCCGAAGCCTCCAAAAGTGCCGGGGGGCTGCCCTTTAGCGATTATAATGGCATATTCGCCTCTGCCCAGAGATTCTTTCAGCGTAATCTTGTAAAAACCGGCGTCCTCTTTTTTGGAATTAAAATCCACGTTTGCCTCACCGGGACTGCCTGCCTGTCCGCCAGTCTGCCAAAGGTCGCCTTTTCTCAAAACATACCGCACCGGCTTTTTGTTATATGTATCGGTATCAAATTTTACAATGCCGATTTCAGAGGGATGCACCTTTACATAAAAGACAGGCCCTTTTTCTTTAATCCTCATCTGGGCTTGCTCTCCGCTTGCCATTATTACAAACTTGCTGCTTCCACCCATGTAAAACATGCTTGAGATATTTTTGGTAAAGCCTGCGACATAGTCCATCTCCACGCGCTTTCCATCTTGCTCTATAAAGACCTCGCCGGAATCCTCCGCGCTGACCGCATGGCCCGCTAAAACAGACAATACCATGCAATATATTGCAAGAAACAGCATTACCTTATTCATCTTCATCATAAACCTCCAGTCTTTCTATTGCCTTCCTTATTCGCAGGATGTATAAAAAAGGTCAAGTTGTTAGCCATGTCCCAATGCTTTAAAAACTTGCGGTAGTTAATGGCCTGTGCGCCGACATTTTTAGTGTCTGAGTGGACATAGAAGACCCCTTTATCATCATCAAAGCCGAATACTACGAGATAATGAACCCTTTTGTCATTCTTCTCTGCCTTGTGTGATACTATCAAGGGGAACCCTGCCTCTAACTTTGCACGTAAGTCAGCCATGCTGCCATTGTAAATATCAGCCTCAAAGCCTTTTTTATATGCGTATGAGACCATTTCAAGGGAAAGGGTGCCTTTAATCTCCGGGGAGAATATCTCGTGGGCAATTTCATCCTGCGAGACATTCAATCCGTAAAAATTGAATATCATGGCGAGCGAAGCCGGGCCGCAGTAATCAGGCTTCTGTTTTATAAATGGAACATTGGCGATAACGGCTTTGGCATCGTCAGTCGGCCGTTTGGCGGTATTTGTGGCACACCCGGCCATGAGGCTCAGGCAGACAGCGGCACAAAATACTGCAATGCAACAACGCAGGGCAGACACATACAGAAGTCTACCCTGCGTTTTAAAGCCAGAAGGCCGCATACCGTTTATATCATCAAAATGAGTAGCAGCGTAATTCCGAGCGTTGCTATCAGATACCATTTATAGAACGTCCAGAAGTCTTCGCCGGAGTCTTTTATCTCGCCGCCAACTTGAACCGTCTGAGCATTAGCATACTCGGCAAGCTTTTCAACCTGTGCATCGCTCATCATACCGATGTTACGCATAACCCTTTCATAGGTTTCGCCTTTTTCGCTAATTCCTCTATTTACCGCGTCATTGCTCAAAAAATTTTCGATCTTTTGCATGTTCTCTTGCCGTGTGGCGGAATTCGCCGCATTGTTCATGGGGAATAGCATGAACATCATCATTATTGCGTAAATCCCTATCATCGTCTTCTTAAACCTCCTCATCTTTTCCATTTTCCATTCCTCCTTTTGAATAGATTTTTTACCTCTCCCCAAATAAGACACTATTGCCTTAAACTAATCACCTCCCTCCTTTACTGAGTCTTAGGCGGTGGTTGTGGAGTTAAATCTTCAACCCTCATAACCATTTTCTCTTTATAAACAACTCTTATGTTCTTTCTTCCACCTCCGCTTATTCCCCCTTCTATGGGAGTTCCTATTATCTCCCATGCTCCGAGAGTGAAGGTATCTAATATTCCATAAAGGAACGCCCGAGCAACTCCCCATCCTTTTGAGTTTCCCTCTTGAAAACCGAAGACGTCATATTCCTCACTATTCTCCGTCAACCCTGTTGAAATCGGAGCCCCAAGCTCTGCTCTTACGGCATCTCTATAAGTGCCCGGGGAAAGCACTTGGAGATTTTTTTCCTCCGGCTGTTTGACAGCCATTACCACCGAACAGCCGCTGGAG
>JACRNJ010000051.1 GCA_016219285.1 Deltaproteobacteria bacterium | reverse complement strand
GCATCTTTTTACTCTTTGCCCATGCGTCTATTGTTATCTGCTCTTTTTCTGTCAATATAATGGTTTCTGCTACTCTACACATAAAACCATTATACATAGTATTTTACATAAGTAAAGTTATTTATGTAACACTACACTAGGAATATATTTTTGAGTCAAAACATGCTCTAAAGCCGAGGTATATTGTAAACAATCTTTACATGGAACAGGCAATTCTCCTTTTAGCCAATTTTCTCTTAATTTCTTAAGTTTTTCGCCTTGCCAAATTTTAATTAGATTGTCTTGATAAATATTGCCTATTTTCAAGTCTAAATTGATATCTCTGACCCAACAAGCGCCGATATCGCCAGCAGAAGTAACAATAAAACCATTATACAACTGACAGCAAGGAATCGCCTTGTTTCGAACCTTGCGAAAAGACTGGCCCCTCGGCAAATCCTCTAATTTTATCAACCCGCACCAATTATCGTAATTATCGGTTAATACACTGATTTTATGCGTAAATTTGAGAATTTTTTGATAATATTGGTTATTGGTTAAATCAAAATTCTTATCGTGCCTAAGTGAAATGTCAATATTAATGGGAAATCCGTGTTTTTTATTTGATTCAAGCAAGGCAAAAATATTGCTCATTACTTTATCAAATTTATCTACACCGTAGATTCTTTTAAAATCATTTCTGTTCTGCAAACAAGTTGATATTGCAAGAGAGGTAAGACCCGAAGTCAAAAAATCATCAACCTTGCTTTGCTCTAAGCCAATGAGATTAGTGTAAGTATAAATAGTGGTAAACCATTTAAGCGATTTTGCGTATCTGATTTTATCGATAAGTCCCCGGTCGAGAAAAGGATCGCCGATTATAGGAGTGAATTTTAATTCACGGCAACCCAAATCCTTGTTTTGTTCTAAAATCTTTTTGTAGGTTTCAAATTCTATTACTGCCCCTCTCTTGGTTGAATATTTATAAGCACAAAAAGAGCAATTAGCGTTACAAATATTAGCCGGCTCAATAGCTATTTTTAAGGGGAATTCTTCAAATTTTCGAAGTAAGTTAGATAATTTTGTGCTTTTTAATTTACTATTGCCCATATTTCTCCGAATTGAATATTATAACTCTGAATTCTCAATGCTGCTTTCTATCATCCTTTTCCTGTATCTCCCATAATTTAGTATATTGTACAAAAACAGTAAGAAAAGTGAAAATAGAAATTAATAATCCTCTCATTCCATCCAAGAATCCTCGTTTTCTGAAATACTTAAAAAAAAAGTAAATGCTTGGCTTTACAAAAAAATACCAGATTAAATTGAAGGAATTGATTCTCCTTTTCTTTTCAAATTCATCTTTTGCTAATTGACTTGTATACCTGTTAAACTTCTCAAAATACTGCTCTAGATTAACATACGAATAATGCAAAATATCATTCTTTAAATATCCAACAGTGCCAAGTGGAATTATATCTTTGTGTATCTTATCTGGAAATTTAACTTTTCCTTTTCTAAAAAGTCGTGGCACATAACCAGGATACCATCCGCAATGTTTTATCCACTCTCCTAAAAAGAAATTTTTTCTTGGTATGTAGTGCACGTCATATTTATCGCTTTTAACACTGTTTTTTATTTCTTCTATTAACTCACTTGATACTCTCTCGTCTGCATCTATGTAAAGTATCCAATCGCCTTTGGTCTTTTCTTCTGCAAACTTCCTGTCTGGTTCACAAAAACCTTTATTTTCGGTAACAAAGACCTTATCTGTAAACTCACGACAAATCTCAGTAGTTGTGTCAGTAGACGACTGATCAACGACTATAATCTCGTCAACCCAATTTAGATTTTCAAGACATCCTTTAATATTTTCTTCTTCATTTCTAACAACAAGAATGGCTGAAATCATATTCTTTTTCCCTTTACCAATTTTTCATTGCTTCTGCCAATACAATTTCATTTTTTGGAGGCGCTAATAGACCAGCAGTTCTCGGTGAATTTTATTTGCGCTATATACATTTTAGGCATAACGAAGAAGGTTTTTAGCACCATTATAGTCTTTTCACATGTCTTTATCAAATAGTTTTTCAAAGGAGGAGCCAAATCCTCTGTTAGCTAAAAATCAAAACCGCACTCAAAAACAGACGGTTTTGAGTGCGCTTTTGACCTTCTGAGTTCCCACCAACTTGCCTTTATGCCAGAATCTTATCTCTGTCAACCCTGTATTCTCATCCGGAACCATCCGTAATTCTACCTTTTCATGAGGATTAACTCCCGGAACCTTAAGCTCTATTCCTTCAAAAGAAACCTTCCTATAAGCATTCGTTGTCCGTTCCTCTTTTATGCAAAAGACATTCTTTGTTGATTAATATGGATATGGTATCTGAAATGCTCTCCATAGGGTTTTCTTCTCTTGTATTGCCCTCTCAAATCTCTTTATCGGTATCTCTCCTGTAGTAGAATGCGCCTGCTGCTCATTATAGCGTTTTACCTCATAAGAGAGTATCTCTCTTACTTCCTCAATCTTCAGTATGTTTTCCCTGGCGCATGTCCTTGCTACCCTATCCTGCAGCCATCTATAAGGTTGCAAAATGCCAAGTTGAGGAAACCGGACTTGATTGGAGCGATGTTGTTAATAAATTGACCAAGAATGTGGTTGGGCAAAGTCAATAAACCCAACAGAGAGTCATTTAGATGTGAATTTAGATATTGAAAAAGGGAGCATATTAAAAGTCTTTGGCGATAATTTTTCGAAGATTTTGCCCATTTTGCAACAGTCCAATCTTTTAACCCATTCAAAAAACTGTCTCCGCTTCAAGTCAAGCAGGTTCATAGCTTGCAAAACGCTTATCTCCTTTTGGATATACCTATCCAAAATTATCCTTACCTGCTCACCAGAAAGCCGTTTGTGAATTTGCCCTGTCATTTCTCTTGCCCCTCCCTTTTTGGAATTAAAATCATAATTCCAGATTACCACAGAGGAGTGCGGTTTTGATTCTTAGATGACAAATTATAAAAAAACCTTGACAAAACATATGATTATCTTGTAATTTTATTTATTCTAAATTGATACTTTGATAGAGGGAGAAGGCCTGCTAATGAGCAATAACAGCTTGTATGGCCTTTTATGGCATTATAAACAAAGGGAGATGTAATGTTTGACGGTTTAAGCGACAAGCTTGGCATAATAATAAAGAAGATTAAAGGGCAGGGAAGTTTGTCTGAGACAAATATCCTTGAGGCGTTAAAAGATGTCAGAATGGCGCTCCTGGAGGCTGATGTCAATTTTACGGTTGTTAAAGATTTTACAGAGAGAGTGAGGGCTAAGGCAATTGGTAAGGAAGTAATGGAAAGCCTTACCCCGGGACAGCAATTTATAAAGGTTGTAAGGGATGAGCTTGTAGAGGTTTTGGGCGGTAGTTCTTACGGCCTTGAGCTTGGGTCAAAACCGCCTGTGCCTATAATGTTGGTTGGCCTGCAGGGTTCTGGAAAGACCACAACCACGGCTAAGCTTGCTCATCATCTTAAATCCAGAGGCAGAAATCCATATCTTGTTCCGGCAGATGTATACCGACCGGCGGCCATGCTTCAGCTTAAGAAGCTTGCCGGAGAGATAAATGTAGATATTTTTGATTTTGGTGACAGCAAAAGACCTCAGGATATATGTCAAGAGGCATTCAGGATTGCTGATATCAAAGGGTACGATACTGTCCTTGTAGATACTGCCGGAAGGCTTCATATAGATAATGAGCTGATGAATGAGTTGAAAAACCTAAAGGATATCCTGAAACCCAAGGAGATTCTTTTTGTTGCAGACAGCATGACGGGTCAGGATGCGGTTAATACGGCAAAGGGATTTGATGAGGCAGTGGGAATTACCGGGATAATCCTTACAAAACTTGATGGCGACAGCAGAGGCGGCGCCGCCCTTTCCATAAAGGCTGTTACAGGCAAGCCTATAAAATTTATCGGAGTGGGAGAAAAGATAGATGCCATAGAGCCGTTTTATCCTGATAGAATGGCAAGCAGGATTCTGGGTATGGGCGATGTGCTTACGCTCATAGAAAAGGCGCAGGAGGTTGTTGACGAAAAAAAGGCCAAAGCGCTGGAGAAAAAGCTCAGAAAAGATACCTTCACCTTAGAGGACTTTAGAGAACAACTGGGACAAATCAAAAAGATGGGCAGCATGGAGAGTATACTGTCAATGGTTCCCGGCTTTAAAGAGATGCAGAAAAAATCCGGTGTTACCCCTGACGAAAAAGATTTAATAAGGGTAGAGGCTATCATAAACTCAATGACAAAAGAAGAGCGGCTTCACCATATAATCCTTAATGCCAACCGAAGAAAAAGAATTGCAAAGGGGAGCGGGACATCGGTTCAAGAGGTAAATAAACTCATTAAGCAGTTTCTTCAGACAAAAGAACTCATGAAAAGATTTGCTAAAGGCGGACTGCCGAAGATTGGCGGAAGAGGACTTTTACCGTTTTAAACACAGGAGATTAGATTTACGAATTGCGATTTAAAATCTAAAATCGTAAATCATAAAACAGGAGGTAAAATACAAAATGTCAGTAAAGATAAGGCTTGCAAGGATTGGCGCAAAGAAGAAACCTTTCTACAGAATAGTGGTTGTGGATTCTAATTCTCCGAGAAACGGAAAATTTCTTGAGATAGTCGGCACATACGACACAACAAAGAACCCGGCCAAGACAGAGCTGAAACAAGATGCTATATTAGCATGGCTTAAAAAAGGGGCTATCCCAAGTGAAACAGTAGGAAAAGTTTTAAGTAAATCGGGTGTATTAGCTAAACTGAAAAATGTAGCTTAATATAACAGGTGACAGGTAGCAGGATTCAGGGGTCATGGAAAAACCTGAAACCTAACGCCTAAAATCTAATACTAATCCGGAGGTGGAAACATGAAAATTCTGATTGAGACAATTGCAAAGGCCCTTGTGGATCACCCCGACCAAGTCAAGGTGACAGAGGTTGAGGGGGAAAATACATCTGTTATTGAGCTGGCTGTTGCCAAGGACGATCTTGGAAAGGTTATTGGCAAGCAGGGAAGAACGGCCAGGTCGCTCAGAACGATTCTCACTGCCGCATCAACAAAGATTAAGAAAAGGGCAGTGCTGGAAATAATTGAATAAAATATGATTTCTGATGAAGAACAATACCTTTAACTTGCGTAGTAGTTTTTTGAAGTCTGTATAATCATGTATGATAAAGACAAACTCCTTTTAGTCGGCAAGGTGGTGGGTGTTCATGGTGTCCGTGGAGAGATAAAGATATTTCCTTACGGTGATTGTGATAAAAAACCGTGGAAAAAACTCTACCTTTCCAAAGGAGAAGATACCGTAATTTGTGAGGTGACGGATAACAGGCCGTCTAAAGGTGTTATACTCATCTCTATTAAAGGGTGTGATAATAGAAATCACGCAAGTAAATTGGTAGGCTTTGATGTCTTTCTGGAAAAGGCAGCGCTTCAGGTACTTCCATGTGACGAATATTATCACTTTCAATTGGAAGGGGTAGAGGTTATAACAGACTATGGAGAAACCATCGGCGTTATAACCCACATATTCTCAACAGGCAGTAATGACGTGTATGTAGTAGAAGGTCCCAAAGGAGAGGTTCTGATACCTGCTGTCAGCCATATAGTTTTAAAGGTTGATATTAACAACAAGAAGATGATTATTCATATGCCGGAAGGGATCCAGAGCGTCCATCAGAAAGATGGGTCGGGGGAAAATGAGGTTTGACATACTAACCATCTTCCCTGATTTTTTTACATCACCTCTTAATCAGAGCATACTTGGAAAGGCGATCGGGAAGAAACTTATAGAGGTTTGCATACACAACATAAGAGATTTTGCCCTTGATAAACATAAAACTACCGATGATTATCCTTACGGCGGCGGAAAGGGGATGGTTATGAAGGCAGAGCCTATCGTGAGGGCAGTCGAATCAGTTAAGGGTAGTTTGAATCCAAACGCAAAAGTGATTCTTACAACGCCTCAGGGAAGACAATTTGACCAGCAAATGGCGCGGGAACTTGCCGCCTCAAGCGGTTTGCTGATTTTATGCGGAAGATATGAAGGGGTGGATGAAAGGGTTAAGGAATTGGTGGTTGATGACGAAGTATCCGTGGGCGATTATATCTTAACCGGGGGCGAAATACCTGCCATGATCATCATAGATGCGGTATCAAGGCTTATACCTGGTGTTTTAGGTTCAGATATGTCGGCTGAAGACGATTCTTTTTCACCTTCTGGAATTTCCAGAGGTCTTTTAGAATATCCGCAGTATACAAGACCAGAAGCTTTTAGAGGAAATAATGTCCCGGAAATACTTTTGTCAGGCAATCATCGGGAGATTAAAACATGGAGAAGGATGGAGTCCATAAAAAGAACCTTAAATAAGAGACCCGATCTCTTAGAAAAGATTCAATTGACGGAAGAAGAGAAAACACAATTTGGTATTAAGTAGATACTACAATAAATTTCTAATTTCTAAATCCTAATTCCTAATAAATCCTTGACAGGAAGAATATCTGTCAAGGATTCATTAGAAATTAGACATTAGGATTTCTTAATACCCATTTGTCGTTGACTACAATTTACAATTCATAATTTAAATCAGGAGGAGAGCCATGAACCCATTACTTAATATTGAGAAAGATTTTTTACGCACTGATATGCCTGAGTTTAAGCCGGGCGATACCGTAAGGGTAAATATCAAGATTAAGGAAGGCGATAAGGAACGTATCCAGGCGTTTGAAGGCACGGTTATACGAAGAAGAGGCAGGAGTGTCCGGTCTACCATTACGGTAAGAAAGGATTCTTACGGTGTGGGCGTGGAAAGGACATTTCCTTTAAATTCACCGTTAATCGAGAATATCAATGTCGTGGGCAAGGGAATGGTTAGAAGGGCAAAGCTATATT
Source organism: Deltaproteobacteria bacterium (assembly GCA_016219285.1). Classification (GTDB taxonomy): domain Bacteria; phylum Desulfobacterota; class GWC2-55-46; order UBA9637; family UBA9637; genus JACRNJ01. Next base: position 86,373 of record JACRNJ010000051.1, on the reverse strand, counting down.
ACCTTAGAGGTCTGAAAGGCAAGGCAGCAAGGATAAAAGAAGAGGCTTAAAAGCAGATGCAAGATGCAAGATGCAAGATGCAAGAAAAAAGAAATCGTAAGAATCTTGCTTCTTGCCGCCTGCCTCTTGTAGCTTGTAATGAACGGCTTGACTTTTTTGAACAAGATGCTTTGCAAAAAGGCTTCCGTTGCATTGCCGGAGTGGATGAGGCTGGCAGGGGGCCTCTTGCAGGACCAGTAGTTGCAGCAGCGGTTATTTTCCAGTCGCTGCCGCTTCATCTCGGCATAAGAGACTCAAAAACCCTCTCCCCCATACAGAGAAGCGCCATACTTTTAGATATCTATCGTGAGGCCGCTGCGGTTGGTATCGGAATGATATGGATGGAGGAGATAGAGACAACGAATATTCACATGGCATCACTAAAGGCAATGGCTGATGCTGTCAAAAGACTTAATCCCATCCCGGAATTTATTTTAATAGACGGAAACTTTCCGATAGATACATCCATTCCACAATTATCAATTATAAAAGGTGACTCCCTAAGCGTAAGCATAGCCGCTGCCTCAATAGTGGCCAAGACCATGAGAGACAGCATAATGGATGCGTATCACAATATCTTTCCTTGCTACAATTTTACCAGGAACAAAGGCTATGGGACAGCAGAGCACCTTGAAGCTATAAAACATTTTGGACCTTGTCCAATCCACAGAAGAGGCTTTAAGGGCGTAAAGGAACATATAAAATGACCCTTGCAAGAATCAATACCGGCAGACAAGGAGAGGAACTGGCTGCTGCATTTTTAAAGAAAAGCGGTTATAAGGTTTTGGAAAATAATTTCAGGTGCAGATACGGCGAAATAGATATTATTGCAATGGAAGGGACAACCCTTGCATTTATAGAAGTGAAAACAAAGACAAGCAATAAATTCGGTCCTCCCAAACTGGCGGTTGATTTTAACAAGCAGAGACAATTATCAAAGGCAGCGATGGCATACCTGATGCAAAAAAAACTCACCAACTATCCTGCAAGATTTGATGTCGTTGGAATCAGTATTATAGAAAATGAAACAGAGATAGAGTTGATACGAAATGCCTTTGAATTCTGTTTGAAATAAAAACCTCTCTGTGTATGAAAAAACAACTCCTCCTCATAGACGGTAGTTCCTATATCTACAGGGCATTTCATGCCATCCCCCATCTTTCCAATTCCAAAGGCCTTCCCACAAATGCCATATACGGTTTTGCCCAAATGTTATTGAAGGTTATAAAGGATTTTAAAGCAGATCACATTGCTGTTGCCTTTGATGTTAAGGGGCCTTCTTTCAGGCATAAGATGTATGAGGAGTATAAGGCGCATAGGCCCGAGATGCCGGACAGCCTTAAACCACAGATACCGTATATAAAGGAATTGGTCAGGACATTGAATATTCCTGTTCTTGAACGGGAAGGGTATGAGGCTGATGACATTATCGGCACGATATCCAAACATATGAAAGAAAAAGATATAGAGGTGATAATAATTGCGGCGGATAAGGACATGATGCAGCTCGTTGATGAAAATACCGTTATTGTTGACACCATGAAGGATAAGAAAATCGGTGAGCACGAGGTGATGGAGCGGTTTGGCACGAAGCCTGACCGTATTGTAGAGATTATGGCTCTTGCGGGAGATAGTTCAGATAATATACCGGGCGTTAAAGGCATAGGAGAAAAGACCGCTGTTAAACTTATACAGCAGTTTGGCACAATTGAAAATCTTTTACTTAATCTTGATAAGGTTAAGGAAAAAGGAATTAGAGAAAAATTAAAGGGGCATACAGAGGATGCGCGGCTTTCAAGGAAACTTGCCATGATAGATACGAATGTGCCTGTGGATTACAGATTTGAAGATCTTGCTGCTACGTTGCCTGATTATCCCAAGCTAAAGGAATTACTCAAGGAACTGGAATTTACAAAATTATTAAAAGAGATTATTCCTGAAGAGCCTTCAAACATTCAGAGCGAATATGACTGCATCACGGATAAGGAGAAGTTAAAAAGCCGTATGGCAGATATAAGAGAGGCAAAAGAGGTGGCGATTGTTGTGAAGAGTGTCAGGGGGCAGGCTTCTTCGGTGTTTGCCTTTTGTCTGAAACCGAATCAGGCATTTTCTATCTCAACGAGTTGCCACAGACCGCAGACATTAGATTTTAGCCTTAAGCCCGGAGCCTTGAGTCTTGAATCTGTGCTTGAGGGCATCAGATCAGTTATTGAGGACGAGGGCATAAAAAAAATGTCCTGCGGCATAAAGACTATTCATACATTTTTTAAGCAGTATAATATTCAAATGAAAGGGACAAATTTTGACAGCGGCATTGCATCTTATCTGTTAAATCCTTCGCGGGCAAGCCATGCGCTTGTGGATATAACCGGCGAATACCTGGAAAATATCGAAATATCAAAGCGCCAGAACGCTAAAGTATCAGAGGGAACTCTTGATATAGACGCCGCTTGCAGCGTGGCCTGCGCTGAAGCTGATGCGGTTTTTCAAATTGCCGGAAAACTATTGCCGCTCATGGAAAGCCACGGGCTCTTAAGGCTTTTTCATGAGATAGAAATGCCTTTAGCTGAGGTTCTGGCGGAGATGGAACGGAGCGGCATTAAAGTGGATAGGGATTATCTTTCAAATCTTTCAAATGAGTTGAAATTCCAGATTGAAATCCTCCAAAGCAAAATTTATACAATTGCCTGCATGGATTTTAATATCAACTCGCCAAAACAGCTATCTTCAGTTTTATTTGAGAAATTAAAATTAAAACCGGTAAGAAAGACAAAGACAGGATTTTCTACTGATGAAGATGTGTTAAAGACGCTTGCTGCTCAGCATGAGCTTCCGAGCGAGGTTTTAAACTTCAGACAACTCTCAAAACTAAAATATACCTATGTGGATGCCATGTTAAGGCTCATAAATCCGGCAACAGGGAGAGTTCACACATCGTTTAATCAGACGGTTACGGCAACAGGAAGACTTTCAAGTTCGGAACCTAATCTCCAAAATATCCCCATAAAGACTGAATTTGGAAAAAGAATACGACAGGCGTTTATAGCAGATAAGGATTGTCTGTTTTTATCGGCAGACTATTCGCAGATAGAACTCAGGATTGTTGCACACCTGTCTCAGGATGCGCTCCTGACAGAGGCATTTAAAAATGACGACGATATACACACCAGGACAGCATCAGAGGTCTTTGGCATTATGCCGGAACTTGTTACCCCGGAGATGCGGAGGAGGGCAAAGGCCATAAATTTTGGCATCATCTATGGCATGGGGCCTTACGGCTTATCTGCAGAGCTTGGCATATCTCAGGATGAGGCGGCTGGATATATAGATAATTACTTTCTGCACTATAAAGGCGTTAAGGCATTTATAGATAAGACCATAAATGAGGCGGTTGAAAATGGTTATGTGACAACGCTTTTTGGAAGACGCAGATATATACCTGAGATGAAAAGCGAGAGCGAACAAATAAGGAGATTTGGCGATAGAATAGCAATCAACACGCCTGTTCAAGGGACAGCGGCGGATATGATAAAAGTTGCAATGATAAATATATTCAGGAGATTGAGAGACGGCAATTTTAATACAAAAATGCTGCTTCAGATTCATGACGAACTTCTCTTTGAGGTGCCGGCAAAGGAAATGGAATTGATTAGGGAGTTGATAATAAAAGAGATGGAGGAGGCCGGCAGTCTGTCTGTGCCTGTAAAAGTTGATATCCAGATTGGCAGCAGTTGGGGAGAGTTGGGCGAATACACTTAAAGAGAAACCACGGCGCTTTGCTAAATAAATGCCCATTTCGGGGTGCTTCTATGGGCTTGCACAAGATTAGGTATTTTGCTATAGTTGCATAATTTTTAATAAATGGAAAAGAGTTTATACCTGGCCATTAAAGATGCAAGAGATATCTCCGCCAAAAACTACAATACCTTGCACATAAACTATAATAAAGCAATTTTTAGCGTCAACTTTTTATGATAAAACCCTACAAAGGCATAAATCCAAAAATACATGAAACGGCCTATATAGAAGACAGCGCCCATATAGTTGGCGATGTTGAGATAGGCGAATATTCCAGCATATGGTGCAATGCAGTGTTGCGCGGCGATGTCCATTATATAAAGCTCGGTAAAAGAACGAATATACAGGACAATTGTGTGCTTCACGGCACGAAAGGCGTTTGGCCCGTGATTCTTGGAGATGATATCACAGTAGGCCACAATGTTACCTTGCATGGATGCGTTATCAAAGACAGATGCCTCATCGGTATGGGTGCAATAATACTGGACGGTGTTACTATTGGCGAAGATTCTATAATAGGCGCAGGCGCACTGGTTACAGAGAGAACCATCATTCCACCCAGAAGCCTTGTTCTTGGTATGCCCGGAAAGGTTGCAAGGCAGCTTAAAGATGAAGAAGTGGCAAGGATATTAAAATCTGCAAAAAATTATATTGAGTATTCTGAGGAGCATAAATACAAGGGCTAGAGACTGGATGCTTATGGCTGGTAAAAACCAGTCCCAAGTCCCTAGCCCCCAATCCCTGTATTATTATGTTTGATAATCTTGGTCTTATAGCCTTGCTTCAAAAAGGCGGGATTACCGTAATTATCCTTGCCTGCTTTTCCATCCTCTCCATTGGCGTAATCATGGAAAGGCTTTGGGTCTTCTTTAAGTTCAGAAAGGGCCTTAAAATATTTTTTCCGCAAGTTCAAAAGGCGTTAAAAAATGGCGGCAGGGAAGCCGCATCGGCAATTTGCGATATTAATGAACCTGCGGCAAGAATTTTTAAGGCAGGGCTTTTGAGATACAAAGAGGGTAAAACAGATGTTGGAGAGGCAATGGAACTTGCATCAAGGCAAGAGGCGCTTTATCTTGAAAGGTATCTTGGCATGCTCGGAACCATTGGAAGCACAGCCCCATTTGTAGGACTTTTTGGCACAGTGCTTGGGATTATCAGGGCGTTTCATGACCTTGCTGTAATGGAAGGGGCAGGTCCCTCTGTTGTGGCAGACGGCATTGCAGAGGCATTGGTTGCAACTGCCGCAGGTCTCTTTGTTGCTGTACCGGCGGTTATTGCGTATAACTATTTCACAAGAAAGATAAATAGCTTGAACCTTGAAGTTGAAGGCAAGGCGGCAGAATTTTTGGATGCGCTTTTTGAGCCGTAGTTTGCCCATCCCCAATTAAAACACTTGGGGACAAGTTTATGGACGTATCAAAAACGCCGATAAACCCCGTTAGAAGTTCACTTTAAGGAAGTTAATGTTAATAAAGATTCGTCAAGATTTTCAATTGAAAAACTTCTAACTGAGTAAATCGCAGACTACAATTTTCTTAAAAAAATCGTGAAAAAATGGAGACTCACAAATAGCAGAGACAAAATTATCTCTGAGATAAATATTACACCGCTAACCGATGTTATGCTTGTCCTTCTTGTGATTTTTATGGTGACAACGCCGCTTCTGGTCATGCAATCCTTTAAAATCAAACTGCCGAAGGCGGTTTCGGCAGAGGCTGAGGCAGGCAAGGGGATAACACTTTCCATTGCAACAGGAGGGGTGATTTATCTGAATAACAAGGCTGTTAAAATGGAAGGGCTTTTTGATTCGATAAAATCCGAGCTTAAAACCGCATCCGACAGAACCATAATAATAAAGGCGGATAAGGATATCCCGCACGGCACGGTTGTAAAGGTTCTGGATACGGCAAAGAGGGCAGGGGCAGCAAAGTTATCTATAGCAACGGAGCCGGAGAAAAACTAGTCATGAGAGCACGATATGCCTCAATTGATATCGGCACAAATACCTTAAGGCTTCTTATTGCAGAAATTGTCAACGGGAAATTAAAACCAATTTTTTTAAAACGCACCATAACAAGGCTTGGCGGTGATTACAAAGAGGAGCTTGGCATAGCTGCAACAGCACAGGAAAGAACAATAAAGGCGCTTGAGTTTTTTGCTGAAAAGATTAAAGAATATGACGTAAAAGAGGTCAAGGCCGTTGCAACAAGCGTTGTGCGGAGGGCAAAAAATAAAAAAGAATTTTTAAGCAAGGTTTTAGAGCGGACAGGGGTAGAAGTTAGAGTAATATCAGGCGATGAAGAGGCCAGGCTTTCTCTTTTGGGGGTTTTATCAGTCATAAGAGATGGACATAAAAAATGCCTTGTGGTTGACATCGGCGGCGGAAGCACCGAGTTTATTGCAACAGATGCCGGTAAGATGGTTGGGGCATGGAGCATGGAGATGGGGGTGGTGCATCTCACAGAAAATTACCTAAAAACAGACCCGCCTACAAAAAGAGAACTCAATACAATGGAATCTGAGATTGAGAGGATAATTTATGATTTACGATTTACGATTTATGATTTGGGTTTTTTAAATCCGAAATCAGAAATCCGAAATCCTGAATCCGAAGTGTTTATCGGCACTGCCGGTACAATCACAACACTCGCTGCTATTGACCAGGGGCTTGAAAAATACGACCCGGAAAAGATAAATAATTATGTCATACGGTATGAAACTGTTAAAAGAATATACCGGCATCTTGCTTCTATACCATTACAAAAGAGAGAAGAAATACTCTCGCTCGAAAAGGGAAGGGAAGACATAATAATTCCAGGCGCAGCCATTGTATTAAAGACAATGGAAGGATTTGGTTTTGACAGCATGACTGTAAGCGATGCAGGTCTTTTAGAAGGGATATTGTTTAGATAGTTAAAACCTACAAACCATTGACAGCAATTCAGTTTTGTGGTTAAAGATAGACAGGATTAAGAATGTAGAAACAGGCGCCTATGCCTGTTGTTGACAACAAAAGAGGTCTAATATGAAGAAAGAACCACTCCGATATTTAGAGAATGCAAAGGAGATACTGAGTAAGTCTCCGATTGAGGATAATATCTATACAGATGTTAAGTATGTGAAAACAGCATGTGGTGTTGCATATCTTGGAGTATTAGAGGCAATAAATGAAGTATTGCTTAAAAAAGGGCTTACAAAGAAGGAACTGCCAAAGAAGGTAGAAGAATATAGAAAGGCTTTACAAAAATATGTATCTATACACAATGGCAAACTTTTAAGGGAATTTGATGTTATTTATGACCAGTTGCATATAGCAGGATATTACCGGGGGTTTTTGCACAACACTGATATAGTTAAAAGCGCTATTAAATCTGCAAAAGATTTTATCAATAAACTGCATTAAGCTGCCAGCCTGTCTGCAAGTATTGCTCAGGCATGCACAAGCAGGACTCTTTGGGTGTAATTACAGGAGGAAATTAAACAGCAAAAAGCAAGACCTGATAATCTGTACATGTTCCTTAACCCAGAATTCAGATATTCGGCATGGGGTTCTTGAGCGGAAAAGGGGTATTTCAAATTATTCTCCGCAACATTCCATTGAGCAAATAAGTTTCTACAGGCATATTGCAATATCTATTGACAGAAAGGAAGCCATATAGTTGCTAATCAGTAGTATCAAGTTTCGATTTTTGCTTCAGTTCAAGGAGTTTGATATAAAATAAAAATTTACACAAAAGGAGAGGGGGGTATGACTATGCACTCAGCAAGTCGGATTTATATTGCAGTTTTTTCCTTGGTTGGTTCGATGTTGTTTGGAGGGTGTGCTACATTGGACACTATGACCGGCAAGGCGGATATGGAGAAGAAGGTTTCCACATTGGAACAGCAACTGGCCGACTCCAAGGCAGAGGGAGGCAGACTTAAAGAGAGTATTTTAAAGCTTGAGAAGCAGATTAGCTCCGAAAAGGCCTCTTTTGAGGAGCAGAAGGCAAGATACGGAAAGGAGATTGAGGAACTACAGAAGAAGGTTGAAACAGCAAAGGTGAAGGGGATGACCGTCATGTTGTTTGGCGGCGATATCGTCTATGAGATTGCCGTGGAAGGGTATAAAGACTTCAGAGCAGCCCTCAGATACAGATCACTACTCGACGAAAGTTTCAAGACCGCCTTTGAGCAGTTTGAAGGGAGCAAGGGCGGTGATAGTGTAATTTTAGGTGTTTTGAAAGAGATCGATAAATCAGGCGATAGGCTGATAGATGCCAGAGAGGCAATTAATTTCAGGAAGGCAGAGGAAGATAAATTCTCTACAAAAAAGAAAAATGAGTAGTGGAAGTAGTGTGAGTGGGAGTAGTGGGTCAGGTTTTTACTCTTGACACTTGGAAATAGGGACATCTATAATTATAATAAGAAAATGACTGGGTGTCTTGTTTTCGATGTTGTTTATCACATCACAATTTAAAAGATAATTTGAATTCATTGAAACCCTGTCTATCCTTTATCGGTAGACAGGGTTTTTTTATTTAAATACCTAAAATCAGGCAATATTGACAAACAAGGTGTTTTTACAATATACTGCGTTTACTTTTATTGAACTTGATTATAAGTAAAAACGGAGGTTTATAATATATGCCAAAAAAAGAACTTAAGCAAGGCCTTGCCTTTGATGATGTTTTACTAATGCCGGCATTTTCAGAAGTTTTGCCGAGGGATGTTGATACCTCTGCCCATCTTACAAACACAATCAAATTGAATATCCCTCTTTTAAGCGCCGCTATGGACACAGTGACGGAATCCCGTATGGCCATAGCAATAGCGCAGGAAGGCGGCATAGGTATCATCCATAAAAATCTGACCATAGAGGAGCAGGCAGCAGAGGTTGATAAGGTAAAAAAATACGAAAGCGTTATCATACTTAAACCCAGAACCCTTGACCCGGAGCAGAGGATAGCCGATGCACTGGAAATAATAAAGGTGGAGCAAATATCAAGCTTCCCCATAATCAAAGGCGGAAAGCTGGTCGGAATACTTACGAATAGGGATTTACGGTTTGAAAAAAACCTTTCCAAAAAAATATCTGATGTAATGACAAAAGAGGTTGTAACAGCGCCGGTTGGTACATCCATAGAAAAGGCAAAAGATATACTTCACCGCCATAGGATTGAAAAACTGCCGGTAGTGGATAAAAACGGACAGCTTAAAGGTTTAATAACAATAAATGACATAGAAAAGCGTGAAAAATATCCAAACTCCTGCAAGGATAAACTTGGAAGATTGATGGTTGGCGCTGCGGTTGGAGTGTCATTCGACCGGGAGAAAAGGGTGCAGGCGCTTTTAAATGCAGGCGCTGATGTTATTATCATTGATACGGCACATGGCCACAGCAAAGGTGTTTTAGAAGCTGTCAAGGCAACACGAAAAACCTTTGCAAAATGCCAGATCATAGCAGGAAATGTCGGCACATTTGATGGTGCAGAGGCGCTTATAAAGGCAGGGGTTGACGCAATAAAGGTTGGCATAGGCCCAGGTTCAATATGCACAACAAGGATAGTAACAGGAGTCGGTGTTCCGCAGATAACGGCTATCACGGACTGTGTTGCGGTTGCCAGAAAAAGGAACATACCGGTTATTGCCGACGGCGGAATAAAATTTTCAGGCGATATGGTAAAGGCCATTGCCGCCGGCGCCGATTCTGTGATGATTGGAGGGCTATTTGCCGGCACTGATGAAGGCCCTGGGGAAACGGTTTTGTATCAGGGACGGACATATAAAATGTATAGGGGTATGGGCTCAATTGAAGCTATGAAAAAAGGCAGTAAAGACAGATACTTTCAGGATGATGTTGAGAGCGAGCTTAAGCTTGTCCCCGAAGGGATTGAAGGCAGGGTTCCCCACAAGGGACCTGTATCCTCAACCATATTTCAACTTATCGGCGGCTTAAAATCAGGCATGGGGTATTGCGGCTCAAGAACTATTCCCGAACTTCAAAAAAGCGCAAAATTGGTCAGAATAAGCATTGCAGGGCTCCGCGAAAGCCATGTCCACGATGTCATCATCACAAAAGAGGCGCCGAATTATAAGGTGGTGGAGTAAAGACAGTTAAATAAAATTACAGACTTGAAGATGTTTTATGGCAGTTTAACGGTATTGACGAAGAGTTAGAGAAAAGATAAATAGAAGGGGGTAAAGTATGACTGACATATTTGATAAGGCAATATTGATCGGATTGGGTTTGGAGAAAAGGGTAAAGGATGCTTTAAACGAGTTGGTAAGTGAAGGTAAAGAATCAAAACCTCCTGAAGAGGCCGGTCTCCCTCCAAAGCAGGAGTTGGAAAATAAACTGGTTGAGGAAGGGGTAAAGGCGGTAAGAGAGCTTATTGCCACAGTAAAGACCGGCAAGGAAAAGATTGATAAAGAGATACAGGAAATGGCAGAAAGGCTTTTGGAGAAATGCAAGGTTGCCAGTAAAGAGGATATTGAGATAATTGAAAAGATGGCACAGGTGGCAAGGGGAAAGGTGGATGCGTTGGAGAAGAGGATTGAGGAATTGGAGAAGAGAGGCCGTTAATCGGACAACGGACACGGTATTATTTCTATGAACGAGAAAAAAGAAGTCTCCATAGGTCTGATACAGACAGCGGTTACGAAAGATATTCAGGAGAATATCCGTAAGACGGTTTTGCTTGTAAGAAAGGCTGGCGCAGAGGGCGCTCAGATCGTCTGCCTTCAGGAACTTTTCAGCGCAATATATTTTCCCCAGTACCAAGGGCTTGATGCATCAGGGTTTGCGGAAACCATACCCGGCGAAACGGTCAACCTTTTTTCGCAATTAGCAAAGGAACTCGGCATTGTTATCATCGTCCCTCTGTTTGAAAAGGCGAAAGACGGCAGCTATTATAATACTGCCGTCGTCATAGACGCCGACGGAAGGCTGCTCGGCACATATCGCAAGATACATATTCCCTTTGATAAACTTTTTTATGAGAAGAATTATTTTAAAGATGGGGACCTCGGTTATCAGGTTTATAAAACCAGGTTCGCTTCCATAGGAGTCCTCATCTGTTATGACCAATGGATGCCGGAGGCGGCAAGGATAAATACGCTCATGGGCGCGGATATACTGTTTTATCCGACTGCCATAGGTTGGATAAAGGGGCACGTCTCAAAAGATGGCGATTGGCACAATGCCTGGGAGACGGTTCAGCGCGGCCATGCCATAGCAAACGGCGTTCATGTTGCGGCAATAAACAGGGTGGGAGAGGAAGAACGGCTTCAATTCTGGGGCGGCTCGTTTGTTTCAGACGCCTTCGGAAAGGTGTTGAAAAAGGCAAGCAGCGATAATGAAGAGGCTCTGGTTGTAAAAGTGGATATTGGGATGAATAAAATGATCCGCGAGGGATGGGGCTTTTTGAATAACAGGAGGCCGGATACTTATCAGCGGATTTGCAAATAATCAATGCGGTGAGTAAGTTGACATGCTGAACATTTGCTTCAAGGGCAATATTGGGTGTATTATTGGCAGGATGTTGAAAAAGCCATCTATAGCGTCATTCCCGCAAAAGCGGGAATCCATAACATAAAATGGAATTGAAAGCTTAACATGAAACTTCCGCATCCAATACAATATCAGGGCAGCAAGCGAAACCTTGCGTCAATCATTCTTCGCTATTTTCCTGTTAAATTCTCAAGACTGGTAGAACCGTTCGCCGGCACAGCAGCAATTTCAATAGCGTGCGCTGCAAGGGGAAAATGTAATGCATACTGGATAAATGACTTGAACAATCCCCTTGCTGAATTGCTTGGCTTAATTATTAACCGCCCTGCTGAAATAGCCGATTGTTACGAAACAATTTGGAATCAACAGCATGATGACCCAATAGAACATTATTATCGCGTTAGGGAAGATTTCAACCTGACAAGAGACCCCAGATTATTCCTTTATTTGCTTGCGCGTTGCGCAAAAGGCTCTGTGCGATATAATGCCGAAGGACTGTTTAATCAAAGTCCTGACAAGCGACGGCATGGCACGCAACCGGAAACAATGAGAGAAAATATATTTGGGGTTTCCGTCCTCTTGAAAGGCAAATCCGTCATATCGTCACTTGATTATAAAGATGTTTTATCAAATGCCAATGAAGACGATGTCGTTTATATGGATCCTCCTTATCAGGGTGTATGCGGCGATAGAGATTCGCGCTATTTTTCAGGTCTATCCTACGAGGAGTTTGCAGCGGCGCTATCTGATTTAAATATTCGTCAGATTCGTTATGCGGTCAGCTACGATGGACGAACAGGCAATAAGAAATTTGGCAATCGCCTGCCGGAGAGCCTTTCGCTTACCTTAATTGAGTTGGAGGCTGGACGCTCTTCTCAGGCAACATTGCTTGGACGAGATGCTATTACTGTTGAGTCTTTGTATTTATCACCACGTTTAGCAATTGAGGTTAAAGCTTCCCCGTATTTCCACAGGAGACGAGAAACAGAACAACTTGTTTTAATGGAGTCAAAAGGAGATTATGCCGCAAAAGTATCCAAAAGAATTTCTTGACATTTGCAAGTCTGTTACCGCAAAGCGTCCTAAAACTGTTATTGCCCATATTTTAAAATATGGGCATATCACGACAGAAGAATTGAAGGAGAAATACGGATATAATCATCCACCAAGAGCAGTCCGAGATGTCCGCGAGCATGGCATCCCGCTTGAGACTTTTCGCGTTACTGGTTCAGACGGCAGAAGGATTGCATCATATCGTTTTGGAGATGCGAGCGAAAAACGTTTCAGAAAGATATCAGGACGCACAGGACTTTCCAAGAAAATCAAAGAATTTCTCATTGAAAAATATGGATGTAAATGCTTTATCTATCTTGAAGATATGGATGAAAGCGAACTTCAAATAGACCATCGTGTGCCTTATGAAGTGGGGGGCGACGGTGAAAGAGTCGAACTAAGTCCAGATGATTTTATGTTGCTCTCTGGTTCTGCAAACCGTGCAAAGTCTTGGTCATGCGAACATTGCGAAAATTGGCAAACCCTTAAAAACAATGAAATTTGTCTCTCTTGTTATTGGGCGTATCCCGAAGATTATTCTCATGTTGCAATGCGCCAGATTAGGCGGCTTGATTTGATATGGCAAGACAAAGAAGTGGAAAAATACGAAAAGCTTAAAAGTGATGCTACAATGTCGGGACAGACGATTCCTGAATTTGTAAAGAAACTTGTTGAAAAAGCAATTGCAAGAAGAAACACCTGACAATAAAATCTAGTGGATGCATGATAATAGTGGGATAGTTTTGATAGTGGTAGTTTGTGTTATTGATTCCCGGCGTTCACTATAATGATGCGAGTTTATTTTTATAGACATGCTCAAACAATCCTTAAACACCCCCCAAAAACTCGGTTACTTCATGCCTGCGGAATGGGAGAGGCATGATGCAATATGGCTATCGTGGCCGCACGACCCCATAACCTTTCCCGGCAGGGTGGAAAAGGTAGAACTGACTTACGGCGAAATAATCAAAAACCTACAGCACAGCGAAAAGGTCAATCTTTTAGTAAAAGACAGCGCAATGAAAACGCGGGTGATGGGGATTTTAAAACAAGAAGAACACACCCCTAACCCCTCTCCGGAGGGGAATAAGAGCAGCCCCGATGGCATTGCGTTTCATGTTTACGACTATGCGGATGTATGGTTCAGGGATTACGGCCCTGTTTTTCTCGTGAACAAAACAAGCGGCGCTCTTGCCATGAGCCATTGGATATTCAACGCATGGGGAGGGAAATATGAAACCCTGATGCAGGACACGCACATCCCTGAATTTATCAACCGGAGCATGAATATCCCCTGCTTCACCCCGGGCATCGTAATGGAAGGCGGCTCCATAGATGTAAACGGAAAAGGGACTCTCCTCACCACCGAACAGTGCCTGCTCAATAAAAGCAGAAATCCCCATTTGAACAAATCAGAAATAGAAAAATATCTTATGGAATATCTCGGCGTATCACACATTATCTGGCTGAAGAACGGCATTGAAGGAGACGACACGGATGGGCATATAGATGACATCGCGAGATTCGTCAATCCTGCAACCGTGCTTTGCGCGTATGAAGAAGACAGAAACGATGTAAATCATCCGATACTCCACGAAAATTATGAAATACTGCTCCACGCAAAAGACCAGAGCGGAAACCGGCTGAATGTGATAAAGATCCCCATGCCCGGAGCCATCGGGGATGCGGAAGGAGTGCTGCCTGCGAGCTATGCAAATTTTTATATCGGCAATACGGTAGTGCTGGTTCCGGTCTTCGGCCATGAAAATGACGCAAAGGCAGTGGATATTATACGGCAGCAGTTCCCTGGCCGCAAGGTTGTGGAGATAAACTGCGCCGACCTTGTTTACGGCCTCGGCACGCTCCACTGCATAAGTCAGCAACAGCCTGCTGTAGATATCAGGAAGGTATGAACGGGATATGAAATTGCAAAAATAAATGTTCTAATATATCATAGCGGCATGAAAGAAATTAAAACGAATATCCTTTTGGGCGATTGTAAAGAAGCTCTCAAAACCGTTGATGACAATTCCATTGATTTGATATTCACTTCGCCACCATATGCTGACCGAAGAGTGAAAACCTACGGCGGTATCAAGCCCGAAGATTATGTTGGCTGGTTTCTGCCCATCGGCAAGCAGCTTTTGAGAGTTCTTAAACCCGACGGGACTTTTATTTTAAACATAAAAGAGAAGGCGGAAAATGGAGAAAGGCATATCTATGTTCTTGAATTGATATTGGCTTTGCGAAAGCAGGGTTGGCTCTGGACAGAGGAATTTATCTGGCACAAAAAAAATTGTTATCCCGGCAAGTGGCCAAATCGTTTTCGTGATTCATGGGAAAGGCTTTTACAATTCAATAAAAACAGATTTTTCAAAATGTATCAGGAAGAGGTTATGGTGCCTGTTGGCGATTGGGCATCAGACAGATTAAAAAGATTGAGCGAGACTGATAAAACAAGAGATAATTCTAAAAGCGGCAGCGGTTTCGGAAAAAATGTTTCAAACTGGATAGACAGACGATATGTCTATCCGACGAATGTGCTTCATCTGCCCACGGAATGCAACAACAAAAATCATAGCGCTGTCTTTCCGGAAGCCCTGCCGGAATGGTTTATGAAATTATTCACCAAACAAGGAGACTGGGTTTTGGACCCGTTCCTCGGTTCCGGCACAACCGTGAGGGTGGCTCGAAAAATGAGGAGAAATTCAATCGGCATTGAAATCGTGCCTGAATATTGCGAGATGGTGAAATCGGAAATCAATCAGGTAGAATACCTTCTCTGTGAAGGGGAGGAGAGATATGAAGCCGGTAAAAACAAGCGAAGTGCAAAACTATGTAGAAAGGCACATCGGAGAGTTTCACCAAAGGCGGTTACAAAATCTTGAGGCATTAAAACTCAGCCAGATTCTGGCACGAAAGAACCCCTATCTTTTTAAGGCCAAAAATATCCTCACCGCTCAGGATTTGGTGAAAACCCTCCTTGACGCCCATCTCTCGTCACAGGAAGAAACCATATTCGGAGAATTTTTAGAAGGGCTTGCCGTCTTTATCTGTAAGCAGGTTTTTGACGGTAAAAAGTCATCGGCTGAAGGCATTGATCTGGAATTTGAAAGAGAGAATATCAGATACATAGTTTCAATCAAATAGGGGCCGAACTGGGGCAACAGCAGTCAGGTTAAAAAGATGATTGAAAATTTCAAGAAGGCTAAACGGATTCTGGGGACAAATATTTCGCAAACCAATATTGTTGCAATCAACGGATGCTGTTATGGCAGGGACAACAAACCTGATAAAGGAGATTATCTTAAATATTGCGGTCAACGATTTTGGGGATTTGTTTCGGGCGATACAAATTTATATGTTCAAATCATAGAGCCGCTTGGACACAAGGCAAAAGAAAAGCATGAGGAATTTTTGGAAGCCTACGCAAAGCTGATTAACAAGTTCACCTTTGAGTTTGGAAAAGAATTTTGCGTAGACGGGCAAATAAAGTGGGATGCCTTGGTAAAATTCAATTCATCAATAATCTTGTCGGAAAAACAATCTTAATATTGTATGCAACCACGAACTTACACAAATATCCGAAGGCTTCATAAGATAGTAGCCATCCTCATCAAGTATGGCTTTGGCGGGCTTGTAAAGGAACTCAAGCTTTTTCCATTCCTCGCATCTTTTGAAAGGGTTTTGTTTCTCAGAAGGGCAAAAAAGGAATTAAGCACACCGGAGAGGATAAGGTTGGTGCTTGAAGAGCTCGGCCCTATATTTATAAAACTGGGACAGGTTGCATCCACGCGCGCAGACCTTTTGCCACCGGATTGGCTTGAAGAGTTGAAAAAACTTCAGGATGCAGTTCCTCCATTTCCCTTTGAAAAAGCAAAAGAGGTTGTAGAGCATGGGCTTAAGGCCCAGCTTCACGCAAAATTTAAAACCTTTGAAGAAAAGCCATGCGCATCAGCATCCATTGCGCAGGTGCATTATGCAACCCTGCCAGACGGGCAGGAGGTTGCTGTCAAGGTCAAGCGTCCAGGCATAGACAGGATTATAGAATCTGACATCTCGGTGATGAACACCATTGCCCATCTGTTGGACAGGTATGTGCCTCAGGCAAAGAGATACAGGCCAATGGATGTGGTGAATGAGTTTTCAAGGGTTATACACAAAGAGCAGGACTTTACTGTAGAGGGTGCGCATGCCACAAGATTTATAAAGATGTTTGAAGGCGATGCCACAGTAAAGATACCAAAGGTATTCTGGGACTATACAACGAGCGAGGTGCTGACCTTAGAGAGAATCTACGGCACACCGCTTGATGAGACCGAAAAGATAAAGTCGCAGGGCCTGGATGTAAAAAGGATTGCAGAGAACGGCATAAGGGCATTTTTTAAACAGGTCTTTGAATACGGCTTTTTTCACGCAGACCTTCATCCGGGAAATATCTTTGCAAGCCCTGACGGCACTATTATCTATCTCGATTTTGGCATCATGGGCAGGCTTGATGAGGGTGTAAGGAAATATCTTGCAAGTTTATTGTTTCACCTCATAAGACAGGATTATTACAGTATGGCGCGGATTCATCGCGAGATGGGGCTTATCGGTAAGGAGGTTGATATCCATGAGTTTGAAGATGCATTGAGGGAGATTACAGAGCCGGTATTCGGCCGGACGCTGGAGCAGATAAACATGTCTGAGTTGATAATGAAGCTTATCAGAACAGCGAGGCGTTTTCAGATGAGGCTTCAGCCCAATCTGCTGCTTCTGCAAAAGTCTATGGTAATAATCGAAGGTGTCGGCAGGCAGATTTATCCTGATGTGAATATGTGGGAGGTTGCAAAGCCGTTAATCTACAAATGGATGCTCAAGGAAAAGGCCTCGCCAAAAAGGCTCTATGAAAAGGGTAAGGGGAGGGTGGAAGATTTTGTAGAAATGGCGACAGATGTGCCATATCAGGTGCATTCTGTATTGAGTAAAACGCTTAGCGAAGAACTGAAGATAGGATTTGTGCATCATAAGCTTGAGGCGCTGTCCGACGAGATAGCAGGCCTCGGCCGCAGGATTGCAGCAGGGATGATAATTGCAGCATTGATAATAGGTTCATCGTTTATTGCTATGGCAAGTAAAGGCGGGGCTGTATTGTGGGGCATACCGGCATTGAGCTGGGTAGGATTTATAATTGCTGCTGTTCTTGGATTTAGGCTCGTAAGCAGTAAGAAGTAGTTAGTTTGCCCATCCCCAATTAAAACATTTGGGGACAAGTTTTGGGCGCTTTAAAACGCCGATAAATCGGCAGGCTGCAAAATCGTTATACAAATGGAAAAGAAAGACACCACACACTTCGGCAGCAAAATAATCCCTGTAGAGGAAAAAAGGGGGCGGGTGCAGGAGATATTCACCTCTGTTGCGGATAAATATGATTTGATGAACGACCTTATGAGCCTTGGCACGCACAGGCTCTGGAAGAGGTTTGTGGCAGAGAAAACAAATCTCAAACCCGATGATTCTGCAATAGATGTATGCGGAGGGACTGCTGATATCGCCATGCTCATGGCAAAGAGGGTTGGCGGGAATGGGAAAATCGTTGTTTATGACATAAACAGGGAGATGCTTGAAATCGGCAGAGACAAATGCATTGACAAGGGGTTTTTAAAGAATATTCAGTATGTGCAGGGGAATGCAGAGGATATAAGTTTTGAAGATAATACATTTAACTGCGCAACCGTGGGTTTCGGCATAAGGAATGTCACCTATCTTGAAAAGGCATTCGGTGAGATGGCGCGTGTCGTTAAACCAGGAGGAAGGGTTATCTGCCTTGAGTTTTCTCATCCAACCTCAAAGACATTCAGCAAACTCTACGACCTCTATTCTTTCAAAGTCATGCCTGAGATTGGCGAGGTGGTTACCGGTAACAGAGAGGCGTATACATACCTTCCTGAATCCATCAGAAAATTTCCGCCGCAGGAAGAGTTGAAAAAAATAATGGAAGGTGTGGGTCTATTTAAGGTCAAATATTACAACCTGTTTAACGGCATCGCAGCGGTGCATATAGGTATCAAAGTATGAAGTCAGAAGTCAGAAGTAAGAAGTCAGAAGATAAAGAAAGTTTTAAGATTCAAGTTTCAAGATTCAAGTCTTTCCTTGCAGCTTGCAACTTAAAACTTGCAACCGGTGTTTTGAAGATTATGCCCCTCTGGATTGAGGCGATCGGCATGGGCGCTGTTATGGGCGCGATAGTTGATAGCAATAAAGGATTTAAAGAACGGCTGAAGGAGATTGATGATAAGGTCTTTTTATTTGAGGCATTAGATTTAAATAAAAAGTTTTATCTGCACATCAAAGATAGTGATATAAAGATTATCCCTCATCTTGCAAAAACGCCGGATGTTGTAATGAAAGGGGAGGCTAAAATATTTTTCGGCCTGCTTCTTGGCAAGGAAGACCCTGATACGGTATTTTTCTCAAGAAAACTGGAGATAAGCGGGGATACGGCAGCGGCCATACATTTCAAGAATATCTTGAACAGCCTGTGACTTGTAGTTGCCGATTCATCGGCATTTTTATGCGTAAGCCCTCTTTTCAACTACGCGCATAAATGGGCATACTACAAAACTTGGTGCCGAAGGGGGGATTCGAACCCCCACAGGCTTTCACCCACTAGAACCTGAATCTAGCGCGTCTGCCATTCCGCCACTTCGGCAATTTTGGATTGACCCTTGACAAAATAGCAGGTTTAGTTTTAACTAAACCTGTTTCCTGATTTTATCTTAAAGATAAAATTATTTATTTTGTCAAGGGTTGAATAATAACCTCATTTAATTTATACTCAACAGCGTAGTAAGTCAAGAAAATCATAAGGGGGTAAGCATGAAATTTTTTATTGATACTGCAAATATTCAAGAGATTAAAAAGGCAAATGAATGGGGGCTTGTGGACGGTGTAACAACCAATCCGTCTCTTGTGTCCAGGGAGGGCAGGGATTTTAAAGACCTTATCAAAGAGATTTGCTCCATAGTGGACGGCCCAATAAGCGCGGAGGCAATAAGCCTTGATGCGGATGGCATGATTAAAGAGGCAAGAGAGTTAAGCAAAATTCATAAAAATATAGTGGTGAAAATACCCATGACCCTTGAGGGGATCAAGGCTGTTAAGGTTGTCTCAAAACAAGGCATAAAGACCAATGTAACGCTTGTATTTTCGCCCACGCAGGCGCTCATGGCTGCAAAGGCTGGGGCAACATATGCAAGCCCGTTTGTAGGCAGACTGGATGATATTTCGCAGAATGGCATGGATTTGATTGACCAGATTCTGACTATTTATGAAAACTATAGATTCTCCACAGAGGTCATTGTCGCCAGCATACGGCATCCAATGCATGTTGTGGAGGCGGCGCTTATGGGCGCGCATGTAGCCACAATACCGTTCAAGGTCATAGAGCAGTTGTCCAAACATCCGCTCACAGATATTGGCATTGACAGGTTTATGAAGGATTGGGAAAAGGTGCCTAAAAAATAGGTTGGGTTCAGCAAAGCGAAACCTAACCTATGTCAAACTTAAGGAAAGTGAAAAAGGATTAAAATCGCAACAATGGGACAAGCAGTAAAAATATTTCCTTCCGAACGGCAACAGCTTTATGACCGGCTTGCAGACAAGCTGGAGACCGCTTGCCATTTAAACCGCAAGGTTGTCAGTTTTCAGGCCAACAAAGACGAGCCTCTTTATCGTTGGTTCAAATACAAAGAGGGGTTTTCATCAAGCCTCGTTAAATATTTCCTGACTCAATATTCCAAAAGACCCGGAAAAATTTTAGATCCGTTTGCAGGCGCAGGCTCAGCCTTATTCGCAGCGCAAGAACTCGGCTGGAAGTCTTATGGAATAGAACTTCTGCCGGTCGGTATTTTTGCAATACAGACAAGAGAGGTATTAAACGCCATTGATGCGGAAGAACTGAAAAAGGTTGTAAAAAATCTTTGGGTAAAGTTGAAAGAGATTGATGATTACAAAAAACATATAAATCATATTCCAATCACACAAGACGCCTTTTCCGAAGAAACGGAAATCGCCCTCAACAAACACCTCGCCTATTGCGATAAGATTAAGAACAAACAGATAAAGACTGTTTTAAGATTTGCGGCATTTTCTGTGCTTGAAGAAATCAGCTTCACGAGAAAAGACGGACAGTATCTGCGCTGGGACTATCGTTCAAAAAGAAAACTGCCAGGCAAACCGTTTGACATCGGGAAAATCCATTCATTTGAAGAGGCAATGAATCGCAAACTCTCACAAATTATTTCCGACTTGTCTCCAAATAAAACCATCACACTCTTTGATCGGTTTGAAAATAAAGGACACGAACAGCATCCTGTAAGCATTATGGAAGGTTCCTGTCTGGAAAAATTACCTAAACTTAAAGACAACTTTTTTGATTTTATCATTACCTCGCCGCCCTACTGTAATCGCTATGACTATACGAGAACTTACGCTTTGGAATTGGTCTATCTCGGCTGCGACAGCGACCATGTGCGCAATTTGCGGCAATCAATGCTTTCCTGCACCGTAGAAAACAAAGAAAAAACCGACTCTTTAAAACAGTTTTATTCTTCTATCGGCAGACCGGAAACTTTTGAAAAAGTTATTGAGGTTTATAACAATTCCGGCGCAATGGCAGAGGTGAACGCTGTTCTTGATGCGTTGAACAAGTCGGATAAACTCAACAACAACAACATCCCGCGCATGGTGAAAAACTATTTTCTGGAATTGTGTTTTGTAATTTATGAAATGGCAAGGGTTGTGAAAAGCGCGGGCTATTGTGTAATGGTAAACGATAATGTTCGTTACGGCGGCGAAGAAATTCCGGTTGATTTAATTTTATCAGAGTTTGCGGAAAACTTCGGTTTCAAGATCAATAAGATTTTTGTATTGCCCAGGGGCAAAGGGAACAGCAGCCAGCAAATGGGCAGCTATGGACGAACCGAAGTCCGCAAGTGTGTTTACTTATGGCAAAAAAGATAAAGAACAACTCCCTTATTCAGAGCGCGGACGATTTGGTTACATCCAGAGAAAGAACCAGAGCAGGTTTTGTTGCAATGGCTTTGGAGAAAAATTACATAGCAGTTCCTTACATAGAAGAAGCAAAAGCGCTCAAAGCATTAGCCGGCAAAGTAAAAAAGCCAAAAGAACTTTTAGAAGTCAAAGATTTAAGAGTAGGTCTGCTCACTGCATCAGGGCTTTCCGACAAATCTCTGAACTACCTGACCGAGAATGATAAGACCCTTGCAATTAAGGGGCTGATAGAAGAATTCCTTGAACCTGCGGGAGAAAATTTCATTGATGAACTTGTTTACCGTTACTTGTTGACGAAGGGAGATGCTTTAGGCGGCAAGGCAAGAAACCTAACAGGCTCTTTAGGTGAAAGAAAATTTTTACGGTCGCTATTATCGGTTTTCAATCTTTCCGGCATCAACTATCAATGGAAAGATGCCGATACAAACTCTTGGCTTGCAAAACCCAAAGACGACACTGGAATTGAAAAGCGCATCAAAGGTTTTTCTTGGTCAAAAGGCGGCAGATCCAGACTTTTGATTATGAATATCACCGTTCCGGTCATAAAAAAGAATGTTGATCTTTCCGTTTTGCAAGGGACTCTTGACGAGTTGCAAAGCGGCGAACAATCCATCATTTATGACAATGGAAGATATATCGCACTCGGCGAATTAAAAGGCGGCATTGATCCAGCAGGAGCAGACGAACACTGGAAAACGGCAAACTCTGCATTGAACAGAATCAGAACTGGTTTTGCTAAAGAGAAACTTAAGCCTCAAACGTTCTTTGTCGGCGCGGCAATTGAAAACAGCATGGCATCCGAAATTTTCAAGCAGCTTCAAAGCGGTGCACTGAACAATGCAGCAAACCTGACTAATGACGAACAACTGACTGCAATTTGCGACTGGATAATAAACTTGTAACGAGAAAGAAACCCTGCACAATCTTTATAAAGATGCGGTTTCTACAAACCAAAAGTTTTTAGAGGTCTTTCTGTGCAAAAACCCGTCTACCACTGGTTCCGCCTCGGCGATATAAATGCCTTCTTCGGCCTCATGGGCGACAATATGAGCGATATGGTCATCATGGCCGGAATCCTCATCGGCGTATTTCAATTCCCTGCTGATATAGTCCTCTACAAGATGATTCCCGGCACTGCCATCGGTGTCCTTATAGGCGACATGGTTTATACATGGATGGCTATAAAGCTTGCAAAAAAGACAGGCCGTGATGATGTGACGGCAATGCCCCTCGGTCTTGACACCCCTTCCACATTCGGCCTCACATTCGGTGTTATAGGGCCTGCGTTTCTTGCTACAAAGGATGCGATGCTCTCATGGCAGATAGCAATGGCTGTGGTCGTGGCAATGGGCGTGATAAAAATCATCGGCGCATGGATAGGGCCGTCCATAAGAAAGAATGTGCCAAGGGCAGGACTTCTTGGTTCAATAGCAGCAGTAGCGCTTATTCTGATTGCCTTTCTCCCTTCGCTGGAGGTATTTGCCAATCCTATTGTGGGTTTTATCTCATTCGGTATTATCCTCATGACCCTTATTGCCAAGGTGCGGTTCCCGTTTAAAGTCCCCGGCGCATTAGCAGCCGTGGGTTTTGGCACAGCGATTTTTTATTTACTCTATCTTGCAGGGGTGATACCTGCTGAAAAGCTCCACCTCTCAGATTCCGCAAACTTTACCATCTCATTTCCTTTGCCAACGTTCGGATTTTTTGAGGGGCTTCCCCATGCGCTCCCCTACCTGCCTGTGGCCATACCCTTTGCCCTTGCCATTATAGTCGGCTCGGTGGATGTAACAGAGAGCGCTGCAGTTGCAGGCGATGAATACAATACCAAACATATTATATTAACTGATGGCATAGCCACAATTATTGCCGGAATGTGCGGAGGTGTCGCTCAGTCAACGCCGTATATTGGACACCCTGCGTACAAAGACATGGGCGGAAGGGCGGGCTATACCTTTGCAACAGCCCTGTTCATCGGTATCGGCGGCCTTGTCGGCTATCTCTCGTTTTTTGTAAATCTCCTTCCAAAGGCCGCAGTTGCGCCAATACTCATCTTTATAGGCATGGAGATAACTGCCCAGGCATTTGAGGCAACACCGAAAAAACATGCAAAGGCGATTGCGTTTGCGTTTGTGCCTGTGATTGCTGATTTGCTTTTGATAGAGATTGGCTCGCTTCTTGGGAATGTAGGGAAAAGCGCCGTTGATCTCACCGGCGGATTCGCAGAAACATACCACAGTATCATTGTTCTGGCCAACGGCTTTATTGTTTCCTCCATGCTCTGGGGAGCCGCAATTGCCTATATTATAGACCACAAACTTCACACCGCTGCGTTCTATTTCTTTGCCGCAGCAATTTTATCTTTGTTCGGCATCATCCATTCGCCGTTGGAAAACGGCGGCCTCTTCCTTCCATGGCAGATAAGCTCATCAGTACCGGCAACCCTTTTTGGAGGCTACCTTGCAGCAGGTTTGATGCTGAATTATGTGGGGTTTCATAATAAGAGGTTCGGTGGGTAAACAAATGAAATCCCTTGATAGAATTTTTTTGTGGCTGGCTTTGGCCAACCTTGCAGTTTAAAATCAATCTGTCTCATTTCTCTCACCTTCCATCATAAAGCTATTGCAAAACCACGCACCCTATAGTATAAAAATAGACAGATTCAGATGCGGCTGCGAAGGATGCAATCCCTGGCAGCACCCTTCCTGCGCCTTAAGCCTAATTGTATGAACATACAATTTTCATCAAAAACAGATGTTGGTAAAAAACGGAAGCTTAACGAGGACAGCTTTTGTGCAGCAGGGGATATTGGGCTTTTCCTTGTGGCAGACGGCATGGGCGGCCATGCAGCAGGCGAAATCGCAAGCCAGACAGCGGTTGAAGTGGTAAAGCTGAGTCTTTCTGACTGGCTAAGGAAAGGACCGCCAAATTCGGAGGTTTTTGCAAGGGCGATACATCTTGCCAATAAGGCCGTATTTGAGATGGCGGAAAAAGGGCAGGGTATGAAAGGCATGGGCACAACCATTACCGGCATACTAATTTATAACGGCGGCTTTGCAACAGCAAATGTAGGCGACAGCAGGATTTACAGGATAAGAAATAACAGCATCGAACAGCTTTCCACAGACCATTCCATGGTAGGTATGCAACTTTCTATGGGGCTTATAACAAAGGAAGAAGCAAAAACATCAAAATATAAAAATGTTATTACAAGAGCCATTGGAACAACACAAACCATTGAGATAGACACACGGGATGAGGAGGCAATAAAAAACGATTTGATACTCATTTGCTCTGACGGCCTTTCATCGCTGGTAGAAGATAATGATATGCTTGATATTGCCAAGAGATGCGGCGACAATCTTGACAGCGCCTGCGAAGAGCTTATAGCTCTTGCAAATTTTAACGGCGGAGATGATAATATAACAACAGTGCTGGTTAAGTTTTTATGAGACCTTTGCAACTTGCCAAACGAAGATGAAAGCAAAGCCGGCCGTATCAATGAGGTAAGCAAAATTTTCAGAGTGAGGAATTATAGGGGCTGCCAGTATAAAATAAACTACAAAGTCTCATAATGTGAGACTGCATGAAAAATCTGAAAACATACCTTAATAAACTCTATCTTACCTTTGACCTGAAATTTCTTTCACCTGACCCTCTTGAAGTTGTTCATCAATTTAAAGAGCCAAAAGATAGGGAGGTGATAGGCCTTATCGCATCTTCACTTGCATACGGCCAGGTTAATAGGATTCTTGTAAGCATAAGAAGTGTGCTGAAGCGGATGGATAATCAGCCATATAAATTTGTTATTAATTTCAACCCTGAAAAAGATGCAAAGATATTTGACGGTTTTATCCATAGGTTTAATAGTGGAAGAGATATCGCCTGTCTTGTTTATTTTGCAAAGCAGATGATTGAAAAGAATGGGTCTATCGGAGCATTCTTTCTTAAGGGTTATAATTCAGGAGATGCAAATATAAAAAATGCGCTTGTAAATTTTTCTGAAAGGGTTTTATCGCTTGACTCATCTGCTATCTATTCTAATATTGCAAGGGCGGACAAAAAAAAACTTCCAGTAAATGCAGGGGTAAGATTTTTCTTTCCATCTCCAAAAGACGGGAGCCCTTGTAAAAGGCTGAACCTTTATCTGAGATGGATGGTGCGAAACGGGGATAGTCTTGATTTTGGTCTTTGGAAGGATATACAGCCATGCAAACTAGTAATCCCCCTTGATACGCATATTGCGCGGATATCCAAGAACATTGGCCTTACCAAAAGAAAAAGTCCTGACTGGAAAATGGCAGAGGAGATTACGGCAAACCTGAAAATGCTTGACCCGGAAGATCCTATAAAATATGACTTTGCCCTCTGCAGGCTCGGAATATTAGAGCATTGTCCTAAGCGAAAAGATTTAAAAAAATGCGAAGCATGTCTTATAAAGAAAATATGCGTATTATGATAATAGCGCTGACAACTTACTCTTAATTAGAATCAATATATTTATAGATTTATTTCTAACAAAAGGAGACCTTTGCAAGACTAATATTTCTGCATCTCTTTAGATGGAAAAGGCGATACGAGCAGGAGAGGGACGTCAGAAAGGGATGAATATAGATTCTGGAAGCAGAGGGAAAAGAGAGATTTTCAAAGACAACTCATTTAAACTCATTGAAATATCTTGCAAATTAGAGACAAATACATTAAAATGCCCTCTGCAACGAGCAATCAAAGCTGATTCTGAAAAAATAGGACAACATATAGAAACAATAGCCTGAATTATGGAAAATTCAAAGGTCTCAAGATATACTGGACTTTACGGGGCGTAGCGCAGCCTGGTAGCGCACCTGCTTTGGGAGCAGGGTGTCGGAGGTTCGAATCCTCTCGCCCCGACCAAGATTAGTGATAAATATACCCATTGCGCCTGTAGCTCAGATGGATAGAGCAACTGCCTTCTAAGCAGTGGGTCGGGGGTTCGACTCCCTCCAGGCGCGCCAAAAAGGCAGTGAATAGCGCTCAGTGGTGAGTAGTTAGTGAAAAGAAGCAATGTCTATTTTTAGGATTTTAGTTCAATGGTGGGCGTAGCTCAGCGGTTAGAGCATCGGACTGTGGCTCCGAGGGTCGGGGGTTCAAATCCCCTCGTCCACCCCAATAAATTTTGCAGAGCAAAATTCGAATGATGTGCGTTTAGCAAGCTGCCGAAAAACTCCTTTCAAAGAGTCTGTTGCAAAAATCCTAATGGAAGCTAAAAAGACAGCACAGGGAGGGTTCTATATGGCATGTATAATAGGCAGTCGTGGTTATTGCACCAAGTATCGAAGACATAATACAGGAAGGCCACATCTGTTCTTTATGCCTCCACTGTCTTTATCAATTCTCTTACCTTTTCCTCAAGGCCATTGACCCTTTTTTCAAGTTTTATCATATCTTCTCTGCTGGCGATGTTGACCTTTGCGAGATAATCTTTAATCCCTTTTTTAATATTTTCTTCTATCGTTTTTTTTTCTTTGTCTGCCTTTGCTATAAGGTCTTTTAATAATTCCTTGCCTTCTTTTTCAGTTACCTCTCCTTTTGATTCCAGTTCTTTTACCAGTTCTTTAACCTTTTCTTCTGTCAGGCTCATTATTCCTATACCCATAAGCGCCGCCCTTCTAAAGATGTCAGTTGCCATAATAGTTACCTCCTCCCCCTTTAATTTAGTAGTTGCCGATTCACCCCGTTAGAAGTTTTTCAATTGAAGATTTTGATGAAACTTTAGTAACATTGTTAACTTCCTTAAAATGAACTTCTAACGGGGTGAATCGGCGTTTTAAATACGTCCATAAACTTGTCCCCAAGTGTTTCAATTGGGGATGGACAAATTACGTATCAATGATGTGGTATACCTTTTCCATCGCCTTTTTTAATCCTGCGGGATTATCTCCGCCTGCCTGCGCCATGTCCGCTTTTCCGCCGCCTTTCCCGCCTATCACTGGCGCAAGTTCTTTAATGATGCTGCCGGCATTAAATCTGTTTGACAAATCTTTGGTTATTGCGGCAAGTATCAATGCCTTACCGTTTGTCTTGCTCCCCAGAACCACAATGCCTGATTTTATTTTCATCCTCAACGTATCGGCCATCTGCCGTAAATCATCAGGCCCACTGGCCTCCACTTCCGATGCAATCACTTGAATGTCTTTGACTACTCGTAATTGTTCAAGCACGGCATCCGCATCGCCGCTCTTGAGTTTTGCCTCGAGAGATGCTATCTCTTTTTCAAGCGTCTTTTGATGCTGGATGAGTTTATTTATCTTATCAGGCAGTTCCTTTGTTGAGGTTTTTAATATGGACACTGCCTCTTTCATTATATTTTCTTGTTCCGTTATAGTTTTTAGGGCTGCAACACCTGCTGCTGCTTCTATCCTTCGGATACCTGCCGCAACAGAATAGTCGCCTGTAATCTTGACTACGCCGATATCGCCGGTTCTCTTAACATGAATACCGCCGCATAATTCCTTGCTGAATCCATTTACGGCTATCATCCTTACCATGTCTCCGTATTTCTCATCAAAAAATGCCAACGCCCCTTTTGTTATGGCGTCCTTGTAACATAGGGTTTCTGTTGATACATCGAGGTTTTCCATTATTTTTTCATTTACCATATATTCTATTTTAGCAATTTCTTTTTCAGACAAAGGAGAGAAGTGGCTGTAATCGAATCTAATTCGTGTTGGACCTACCAGCGAGCCGGATTGACGCACATGTTTGCCAAGTATATTCCTAAGAGCTGTATGGATGAGATGGGTTGCTGTGTGATGACGACTTGTTGCCTTTCTTGTATTTAAATCAGGGATTAGCTTAACAGCAGCGCCTGTTATAAGACTGCCTTTTTTTACTGTACAGTGATGGACAATTAAATCTGGCAAAGGTTTTTTTGTATCCAGTACAGCCATTTCAAAGCCTTCTCCCACAATAGCGCCTATATCGCCCACCTGACCGCCCGATTCACCATAAAATGGTGTTTCTTCCGTTATAACCTCTATACTATCCCCTTGATGGGCAGCGCCGCTAATTATTCCATCTTTTATAAGACAGGTAACATTTGATGATGCGGCATCTGCATGGTATCCTGTAAAAATTGTTTTTATGCCATCGGTTAAGATTTTTTTATAAAGGTCCTGGGTCTTGATTTCCCCCGAGCCTTTCCATGCCCCTCTTGCCTTAAGCCTTTGTTCTTCCATAGATGCATTGAAACCTTCTTCATCTATGGAAAAACTTTCCGCCTTGACTATGTCGGCTGTCAGGTCTATAGGAAAACCGTAAGTGTCGTAAAGTTTAAAAGCGATATCGCCAGGGATTATTTTCGCTCTTTTTCGTTTTAATGCCTTCACCGCCTCACCCAATATGTTTAATCCTCGCTCAAGTGTCTCAAGAAACCGCGATTCTTCGCCTTCTATCGCTTTTACAATGGAATTTCTGGCTGTTATTATTTCAGCATATGCCTCTCCCATCACTTCTATTACCTTGCCGCATACCTTATATAGAAACGGCTCATTTATGCCGAGGAGTTTTCCATGTCTGGATGCCCTTCTTAAAATCCTTCTCAGAACATAACCGCGGCCTTCATTACTCGGCAGTATGCCGTCTGCAATAAGGAATGTAACCGCGCGGCTGTGGTCTGCAATAGCCCTGATTGATACGTCATTTATCTCAGTTTCTCCATAATTTTTCCCTGACTCATCTTCTATGAAATTAATAATTGGCATAAAGATATCGCCATCGTAATTACTTTTTTTGCCCTGCATCACAGAACTCAGTCGTTCAAGGCCCATGCCTGTGTCAATGCTTGGCTTCGGCAATTGTGTAAGCCTCCCTTTTAAATCTCTATTGTACTGCATGAATACAAGATTCCAGAGTTCAAGAAACCTGTCACAAGCGCATCCAATGGCGCACTCCGGTCTGCCGCAGCCCACATCTTTTCCTTGGTCTATTATAATCTCCGAGCATGGTCCACATGGTCCAACATCTCCCATTGTCCAGAAATTATCTTTTTCTCCCATAAGAACAATGCGTTCTCCTGGTATGCCTGTGCTGTTTTTCCATATATCTGCAGCATCTGCGTCATCTTCAAATACAGTGACCCACAGCCTCTTTTGGTCAAGTCCCATCTCCATTGTCATAAAATCCCATGCAAATTTTATTGCATCTTCTTTAAAATAGTCTCCAAATGAAAAATTGCCGAGCATCTCAAAAAATGTGTGGTGCCTCGCTGTCCTGCCGACATTTTCAAGATCATTATGCTTGCCGCCTGCCCTCATGCACTTTTGGGCTGTGACCGCCCTTTTATAATCCCTTTTTTCCTCACCGAGGAAGACCCCCTTGAATTGAACCATGCCTGCGTTGGTAAACAATAAAGTAGGGTCTCCTTTCGGCACAAGCGGAGATGAAGGGACGATTGCGTGTCCGTTTTTTCTGAAATATTCAAGGAATGTCTTTCTTATCTCATTGGTCTTCATTAGTTGCTTTGCTCCATTGTAAAATACAAATTATAAATGTCAAATTGCAAATTTACAATCTTTAATTTACAGTTCAGATACTTCTAAATCTCCCAAATATTTTTTCGTAACAGAGATAATTATTGATAAAGGGAATCCCTTTGTCTGAAGATGCCTGAATGCCTTTTGTTTTAGTTTTTCTTTTAGTTTTTCTTGTCTCTTGTTTTTAAGCCATTTTTCAAGCGCAATCTTTGCCGTATCCAATTCATCTGCCGCTGCGATATCAACAACCTGCTTAATTATTTCTTCTGATACACCATTTTGTCTGAGGCCGTGCGTGATTCTGTTTTCCCCCCAATGGCGCAGTTTTATTCTTGAGGCAGCCCAGTTTTTTGCAAACATCCTGTCATTGAGGTAACCGTAATCTGTGAGATAGCCTGCTGTTTCTTTAATTACATCTTCAGCAAAACCCTTTTCCTTTAGTTTTAGCTCAACATCCCTTGTGCTCTTTGGCGCACGGGATAGGTATTTCAGGGCGATGGTTTTGGCATAAGGGGTTTCTTTTTCTGGATACTTTGGCATTTTTCATTTACGAACTACGAACTACGAATTAGGATTTAAAAATCTAAAATCGTAAATCTAAAATCGTAAATATTTTTCAAAACCTTTCTATATCTATCTTTGGCTCTTGTTTTTTCTTTTGAGTCTCTTTGGCCACATCAAACTCTTTCCATCCTTGATCAGTTGTTGCAGTTACGCCATTAACCCTGAGAGCAAAGTCATCAGCATTGCTTGCCTGCGATATTGCCTCCTCATAAGAGATAAGCCCCTTGTTGAGGAGCTCCATTATCGATTGGTCAAATGTCTGCATTCCATATGTTGTGTGGCCTTTGACAATTGCATCCAATATGACCTTTGTCTTTTCTTTATCTTCTATGCACTCCCTTATTCTGGCCGTGGATACCATTATCTCCGCAGCCGGCACCCTGTTTTTCCCATCCTTTGTGGGAAGAAGCCTCTGTGAAATTATCGCCTTTATTACGCCTGCTAGCTGTATCCTTATCTGTTTCTGCTGATACGGCGGGAATACAGCTACTATGCGGTTTATGGTCTCCATTGCATCTATTGTATGCAGTGTTGAAAAGACCAGGTGGCCTGTCTCGGCAGCTAAAAGCGCTATCTCTACGGTTTCCATATCCCGCATCTCTCCTACCATAATAATGTCAGGGTCCTGCCTGAGAGCGCTCCGCAGCGCCTCGGAAAAATTTCTGGCGTCAATCCCGATTTCCCTTTGATTGATTATGCACTTTTTGTCCCTGTGCAGAAATTCAATAGGGTCCTCAATTGTTATTACATTATATGTGGAGTGGTTGTTTATGTGGTCTATCATAGATGCAATGGTGGTGGATTTGCCGCTGCCTGTTACGCCGGTTACGAGGATTAACCCCCTTGATTCGCTTGAAATCTTTTCTAATACCTTAGGCAGATTGAGGTCTGAAATAGAGCTGATAACCATAGGAATAACCCTGAAGACCATGCCTGTAGCGCCTCTCTGAAGGAATATATTTACCCTGAATCTTCCGAGACCAGGCACGTTGTATGCCATGTCTATATGGTGCATGGTTTTGAAGATTTCCTTCTGCTGGTCATTCATAAGCCTCATGGCTATTTTGGCTATGTCATCAGGAGTGAATCTTTCATGGTTTCTTACAGGAGTAAGATTTCCGTATACCCTCAATATAGGCGGCAGACCTGCCTTGAGGTGCACATCGGATGCCTTTTCCTTAACTGCAATGCTTAATACATCATGCAACTCCAATATCTTCTATACCCCTTTGCTTTAATGGTTTCTAATCGGTTGTCATAATTCCGGCAATCAGGCCTCTTTTTTCCCTTTTACCATGCTGGACAATTTTGTCTTTTCTTCTGTTTTTACAGGAGGTGTTTCCTTTTTAGCAAGGTTTATGCCAAGATGCTGGTATATCTTTTTTTCCACATCAGAGGCAATGCTGCCATGTTCTTTTAGATAAAGCCTTGCGGCTTCCCTGCCTTGTCCCATTCTCTCTCCATTATAAGAAAACCATACGCCGCTTTTCTCAATTATAGATGACTGAACGCCAAGGTCAATCAAATCTCCTTCCCTGGATATGCCTTCATTATAGAGTATGTCTAACTCAGCGTCCTTAAACGGCGGCGCAAGTTTGTTTTTCACAATCTTCACCCTTGTCCTGTTGCCTATGACATCTTCTCCCTGTTTAATGGCTCCGATTCTCCTTATATCTATCCTTACAGAGGCATAGAATTTTAAGGCGTTTCCGCCTGTGGTGGTCTCCGGGTTTCCGAACATTACGCCTATCTTTTGCCTTATCTGGTTGATAAAAATCATGCACGTCTTTGACTTGCTTATGGTTGATGTAAGCTTTCTCAGCGCCTGGCTCATAAGCCTTGCCTGAAGGCCCATATGGGCATCGCCCATTTCTCCTTCCAGTTCAGCCCGCGGCACAAGCGCTGCGACAGAATCTATGGCAAGAACATCAATTGCGCCGCTCCTTATAAGCACCTCTGCAATCTCAAGGGCCTGTTCGCCTGTGTCAGGCTGCGATAAAAGGAGTTCGCTGGTTTTTACGCCAAGTTTTCTGGCATATTCTAAATCCAGCGCATGTTCCGCATCTATAAATGCGGCGGTTCCGCCTGCTTTCTGCGCTTCGGCTATTATATGAAGGGTGAGGGTGGTTTTTCCTGAAGACTCAGGTCCAAATATCTCAACCACCCTTCCCCTTGGGACTCCGCCGGTGCCGAGGGCTATGTTGATGGCAGCAGAGCCTGTGGATATTACAGGTATGTCAGCGGCTATGCCTGTCTCCTTGTCCAGCCGCATGATAGAACCTTTTCCAAACTGTTTCTCAATCTGGCCTATTGCCAGGTCAATTGCCTTTTCTTTATCTGTTGCTGCCATTGAGGCCTCCTTTTTTAGTGTCAAAGAGTCAAAGATTCATAGAGTCAGAGTTTACTTTTATATTCTGATTCTTTAACACTCTGACTAGTAGTTATTTTAGCTTCGCCTTTTTCAATTTTGTATAAACCACTCCTTCCGGTGTTAGCTTACTTTCAAAAAGGCATAGGCTGTCTACTGCAAATTGCCCAAGGTTTATATCCGCATTTTTTTCCAATCGCTGCTTTAAAAGTTTTTTATCTTTTAGAAACTTGATCCTTCCCATGGTAAGATGTGGTTTGAAAATCCTCTCTTCTTTTTCAAAACCCAGTGTTGTAAGGCCATCTTCAAGATTGTTATAAAGCTGAGCCAGGTTTGTGCCATTTTCTTCTACGCCAATCCATATCACCCTCGGATTATTCATACTGGGGAATACCCCGATTCCTTTAATGGTTATATTAAAAATATGGCCTTTACAAACCACACTTTCCAATATCTGCTCTATGCTATTTATCCTGTTAGTTTCTATATTGCCAAGAAATTTTACGGTAAGGTGGATATTTCCTGTCTTGACCCATGTTACTTTATTAGCACCGTCTTTTAATTCATTCTGAACCTTGTTTAATTCATCAGATATTCTTACCGGCAATTCTATGGCAATGAATGTCCTGATGGTTTTATCTTCTTCCATATTTTGGATCAAGGCAACCGTGTTGCCGTTCAGACGCCGACATGGTCGGCTTGCTCCAGAAATTCCTTTAACATTTTAAGCGCCTCATTTGAGGCAGCAAGTTTTATATCCTGTCTGCTTCCTTTCAGGAGAAACCTTTGGTCTTTTTCAATTGTTTCAGATGATATAGCTATAAATACCGTCCCTATCGGTTTTGCCTTACTTCCGCCTGTTGGGCCGGCAATACCTGTTATTGCTATGCCAATATTGCTGCCCAATCTTTTTTTTGCCCCCCATGCCATTGCCTTTGCTGTCTTTTTACTCACAGCTCCAAATTTCTGTAATATTTCTTTTGGTACGTTTAAGATATGCCTCTTTAAGTCATTATTATATGCAATAACTCCACCTATAAAATAGTCAGAGCTTCCCGGCACACTGGTTATTCTGTGGCATAGAAGGCCGCCTGTGCATGATTCTGCAATGCCAATGGTAAGTCCCAATTTTTTAAGAATGCGCCCAACAGCCTCTTCAGGTTTCTCCCCGGCATTTTTCATAATAACTTCGTAATGAAGCTAAATGTTATATTGCTATATATGCCAGCCAGAACATCATCCAATACTATTCCAAAACCACTATTCATTTTCTTGTCTATTACCCCTATAGGGAAGGGTTTTAATATATCAAAAAACCTGAACAAGAGGAATACAATAATTACATTAAACAAGGTAAACGGTACGAGGAACATGGCAATAATATATCCTACAACCTCATCGCATACTATTTGTCCAGGGTCTTTCTTGTCAAAATGTTTTTCTGCAATTGATGCTGACCATATTGCAACAACGAAACCAACAGATAGCACAATTCCGTATATTAAATGGCCTGCCGTTGATAGAAAGAAGCATATAATTACTCCCAAAAGGCTTCCAAAGGTTCCCGGCGCAAAAGGAGAATAGCCTATATACATGCCTGTTGCAAGAAATATGGCAAGTTTTTTTACTGATAGGTTATAGGTCATAGGTTTTTGATACAAATCCTAAATCCAAATTTCTAATTTCCAATGAAATGCCCAATGACTAAATTTATAATCACAGAAATTTTGTTTTTTTGCTATTTGATATTTTATCCTTGACAGGAAGAATATTTGTCAAGGATTTATTAGGAATTAGGATTTAGAAATTAGAAATTTACTAAAATATGAACCTTCTCATGCTGACATTTGCCAGTATTCCTGCCCCAATCATTGCGGTCAGAAGGAAAGAGCCGCCGTAGCTCATAAATGGAAGCGGGACGACCACAACCGGAAGCATTCCAGTCACCATGCCGATATTTATTGCTGTATGCCACAAAAGCATAGCCGAGACGCCAAATGCCAGAAATGCCCCGAGCCTATCCTTTGCATTTTGCGCTATATTCAATCCCAAAAGTATAAGGCTGAAATATAATGCTATGACTGTAAGGGAGCCGATAAACCCCCATTCTTCCGCTAATATAGAGAAGATAAAATCCGTATGATGCTCAGGAAGGAATCTTAACTGCCCCTGGGTTCCGTGTGTAAAACCATTTCCCCAAAACCCTCCGGAACCAATCGCTATCTTTGATTGTAGTATGTGATAACCTGTGCCCAAAGGATCCAAGGCAGGGTCTAAAAAACTCATCAAACGCGCCTTCTGATAATCTTTTAAGAAACGCCATGCCATAGGTATTAGCGGTAAAGACGCCAGGATAATGCCTACAAGGATTCTAACGCGCACCTTTGCAAATATGACAATAGAAACAAATATAAAAAATACAATCAGCGCTGTTCCCATGTCGGGCTGTTTGGCAATAAGGATGAAGGGGGCAAAAACAAGGATAGACGGCCAAATCAAACCTTTTATGGATAGTCCTTTAAGAGGCATTTTTATTGTATTAAAATATTTTGCTAAGATAATTATTACAGCAAGTTTTGCAAATTCTGACGGTTGAAATGATATAAAACCAAGGTTGAGCCATCGTGTGGCGCCAGATGTGGTGCGTCCGAAAAGGAGGGTTAGAAGCAGCAAAAAGATAGATAAAATATAGATTGGATAGGCAAACCTTTCCAGATGTATATAGTTTATAAAGGTGATAGCGGTCATGAACCCAAAGCCGATTAAAAACCAGATTAGCTGTTTTTTATACAAGTTGCCGCTGCCGCCTATCATGGTGGCGCTATAGATATTTATAATGCCGATGATGGACAGTAATATGGTTAAAGAGAAAATACTCCAGTCAAAATGTCCCAACAATCTTCTGTCAATCATTGATTTCATTGGCAGCCAACTCCTCTGCTGTTGCCGTATTTTGTATATCTTGTTCTGAATCTTTAATGACTTCCTTTGGTTTATGACCTATAGTTTCTGGCTGCAACCTTGATTTAAGGTATGCCTTTATAACCTCCCTGGCAACAGGCGCTGCCGCCTCTGCGCCAAAGCCGCCATGCTCCACAATAACTGCAACCGCTATCTCAGGATTTTCTACAGGCGCAAAACCCACAAACCATGCGTGGTCTCTATGCTCATAAGGGGTGTCTTTTGGTTTTTTTCTGGGCGTGTTTTGCTTAAGCCTAATTACCTGGGCTGTCCCTGTTTTCCCTGCAACTTCTATACCTGCTATCCTTGCTACCCATCCAGTTCCACCGGCCTCGTTTACCACCCCTTTTAATGCATCCTGAAGTATCTTTAGGTTGAAAGGTGATACAGGAATCATTCCTATTTCCTGCCGTGTAAATCTCCAGATAACCTCGCCTGTTTGTGTTTCCACCATGTTTATCAGTTGAGGCAGATATAATTTGCCGCCGTTTGCAATAGCAGCATATGCATTTAACATTTGAATCGGTGTAGTTGTAACATACCCTTGGCCAACAGATACTGATATTGTTTCGCCTTCATACCATTTAGTGCCATAGGTATCTTTTTTCCATTTACTGGATGGCACCAGCCCTGATTGTTCATTTATAAGGTTGATGCCTGTTTTTCTGCCGAGTCCGAAGCCCTTTGCATAATATGCAAGACGGTCTATCCCTATCTTTAAGCCAACCTGATAAAAGAAGGTATCTGAAGATTCTACGATTGCCCTATGGACATCTATAATGCCGTGTCCGCCTGCCTTCCAGTCCCTGAATTCCTTATTTCCAAACCAGAATGATTCGCCCGCATATATTTTTGTAGAGGGGGTAATTAGCTTATCCTCAAGCGCTGCTGCGGCAGTTATTAGCTTAAAAGTAGATGCCGGAGGATATTGGCCTTGAATGGTTTTAGTTTCCATGACACGAAAGGGGTTTGCAATAAGGTTATTCCACTTTTCCTTGTCAATGCCGGCCGCAAAATAATTTGGGTCAAAAGATGGTGTGCTTAATGCCGCCAGTATCTTGCCGCTTTGAGGGTCCATGGCAATTACAGCTCCGACTTTGTCTTTCATCGCTGTATTTGCCGCCAGTTGTGTCTCCATATCTATAGTAAGATGGATGTTATATCCCTGTGCCGGAGTTATTTTTTTGAGAAGCTTGATTCCCCTCCCAACG
The DNA here is from genome assembly GCA_016219285.1 of Deltaproteobacteria bacterium. Taxonomy (GTDB): domain Bacteria; phylum Desulfobacterota; class GWC2-55-46; order UBA9637; family UBA9637; genus JACRNJ01. Next base: position 49,320 of record JACRNJ010000051.1, on the reverse strand, counting down.
GCATCTACCTCTATTTGTCTGCCGCCGCCGCTGCCGCGCAGATATTTTTCCAGTTGATATTCTATTCCATACTTACCAATAAAATCCCCGGGCATATACTTAGCTTTCTTAAGTTTCTTTATCTGGCGCTCATCTATTTCTCCCAGATAACCAATAGTATGAGCGGCGGCGCTGCCAAATGGGTATGTCCGTCTTGGCTCTATTGTCAGCACTATACCCGGCATATCCAATCTGGATGTCTCAATGCGGGCTATCTCTTCCCATGTCAGATCGTCTTTAAGTTTTATTGCCTGGAATAATGGACGTCTCTTTGCCTGGCTGACCTTTGTTTCAATATCATCTTCTGTGATGTTAACAATACTTGGCAGAGCCTTTTTTATATTTGACCAATTTTTTACATCTTCAGGGATGATAGCCAGGTGGAAGACAGGCCTGTTTTCTACTATTATTTTGCCTGTTCTGTCTATAATTAATCCACGAGGGGCAGTTTCTCTGACCAGACGTATCCTGTTATTTTCTGATAGCTCCCTGAATTCCCCTGACTTGAATATCTGAAGGAACCATAACCTTATGGCGAGTAAAAAAAATAATGAGATGGCAATGCCGATAGCAATATAAAGCCTTGTTTTAAGCTCGCCAGGTTCATTATTTCCTAAATAAACGCTCATGGTTTTATAACTCTATTTTTTTCATTGTATGATAAGCCGCAACTTTAGCCTTGAGTTCAATTTTTTTAAACAGGTTAAATATAAATGGGCTTACTATGCCTGTGAAAACAGATGGCAGGAGAATAATATAAAATGGGATTTCCTGATTTAAGAGCCTGATAAGAATGTATGTCAACAATCCCTTTAATATGCTCATAAAGATTGTTCCTCCAATCTTTATCAAGACGCTGTTTAGACTTACTATCTTTGCAAGCAGGGAGGTGATAGCAAATATACATACAAGGGTAAACGATGAGGTTCCAATTATCCCTCCTGAAAATACATCTGCAATATATCCAAGTGAAAAGGATGTTAATGCTCCTGAAGTTGAGCGGTTGCTAAATCCGAGATAAAAAACCATGATAAGGAGAACATCTGGAATTAAGAATGATGGGAGTATTGGATAGAGGAGGGCGCTTTCTATTACCAGAAAGAGCAATGCCAGAATGAGGTAGATAAAAAAACTTTTCATTAGTATTGAGCGGAGTTATGGAAATAGTAAAAACCCTTAATTGCTGGGTTCTTCAGTTATAGTCAGCGACATAAATTTGTAGTCTGCCGATCCCGTTTAAATACATAACGGGACAAGTTTATCGGCGATTTTAAAATACGTCCATGGGGCGCCCAACATAAGGTTGGGTCAGGCAAACTACATCTGCTTATTTTTGTCGTCCACTATACATAGATAACTGCAAAGGTTTTATCCAAATCACTTTCCAATGTTTTATAAACTGCAGGCATTTTCTTAAAAAGGGTTTAACGTTTAGCCTCGCAAGACATCTTTTTTAAACAACCCGCCTGTTTTGAAAAATAATATAATATTATCAAATGTTTTTTGCAAATATAAAGAGAGAAGGGTATTCCAGCCAACACCCAGCCATCAAAAAATGTATTGCGGACATTGTCACGGAAAGGTTTCCTTTATCTTTGTAGATTGTTTAAGGTGTCATAACATGCCAAAGGATAAAATAGTGAAAGATGCGCTTATCCATAAAGTCAAACCATAATCTGCCATGCCGGTGATTGTATTTACTGCAAAATTATTATATCACCTCTCTTAACTCCAAGCACTACGTCGGCATTCGCATCTCTCACAGCTATCTCCAGAAACCCACTGCTGCCTATGAGACTGACTATTTCGTTTTTCTTTGCATAGGCATATGAAGGAACAAGCTTTTTTATTGTGCAGCTGCCAATCATTACCTCAAATCTTTTACTTTTGAAAACCTTTTTTATTAAATCTTCATCTATATTTGTAATAAGGTTTCCAAACCTGTCAGTATAGATTATCTGGCCTGTGATTTTTCTATCTTCCGCATGAGGTTTTTTTAAGATTCAGCTTTGTTATTGCCCTTATCCTTTTCCCAAATACAGATGGATCAAATCCCTTAGACAGATATGCCCCTACAGGGGAAAAGATATCTCTTCCATGGAAGGTATGGCTTATACGGTTAAGAAAATAATCCTTATTGATAAGATGGATTTTTTGCCTAATCTTTTCCCTTTGCAAGGCAATGCCGAAGATGCCATTATCTGGCCCGACAAAAAAACATCTGTCTGTTTGAACGAGTATGGGTTTTCTCTTTCCGCCGACACCAGGGTCAACTACTGCTATATGGATTGTGTTTCTTGGAAAGAATGGCGCTGCCTGCGATAAAACGAACGCGCCTGCCATTATATCTTGAGGCGGGATTTGATGGGATATGTCAACTATTGTTGCACTCGGATTGATGGAGAGGATAGCCCCTTTCATTGCGCCAACATAGCCATCCTGTGTTCCAAAGTCAGTTAAAAGGGTTATTATGCCGTCCATATTTGACTTGAAAACTCCCTGCTTGCTGCATCCGTAAAAAATCAATGTCTATTTTTGGGTGCATAGTCTTTATTGACCTTCACCCCGTGAGACCTCTTTTAAACAAGCAATATATTTTATCACTCTTATTTTATATGTAAAAGGTCTAACGGGGTTAATGTGACGCCGCCACAGGTTTTTGTTTGGCCTTTATCTTATCCAACCTTTCTCTTATCTCCACCGGCAGATGAACATCTTCAAAATCCATTTCTGACAAGATCTCCATTAAAATATCAACCTTTTCTCTGGTGTATAGTTTTTTGTGGATAATGATGCGCCTTTCACCCCTTAGCATACAAGAGCCGCCCGGTGTGTTTACCTCGCCCTTTCTCAAATCGTCGTAATAAACCTTTACAGAGAGTTTTTCTGCTGCCTCTTCCAGAAGAGGCAGGATTATTTCGTCTTTCATAGATTTATATTTTTACCTTAATCACCCCAAAAATGCAAATACATTCAGATCATTTTTCGGGTTGACAGAAAGGTGTAGCGGGGTTTACTATCTTTTTAATATGGAAGAAATTCCTTTACTTAGAGATATCATCATACTTATGGGCGTATCTATCCCTGTTATTTTCATCTTTTACAGGCTTGGATTACCGACCATTGTTGGTTTTCTTGCTACAGGTGTCATTATCGGCCCGCATGGTTTTAAGCTGATTACCGAGGTCAGCACTGTAGAACTTTTGGCCCAGATTGGGGTGGTGATGCTTCTTTTTACCATAGGCCTTGAGCTTTCTTTTGCAAAACTGAGAAATGTCGGCAGAGAGGCTGTTCTCGGCGGCGGGCTCCAGATAATATTTACAACCGCTATTATAATTATTATTGCCAGAATATTTAATCAGCCTTTTCCTCAGGCCATGCTATTCGGGTTTATAATAGCGCAAAGCTCTACTGCCATTATCCTCAAAATTTTAAGCGACAGGGGCGAGATAGATTCCTCTCATGGACGGCTTTCCATGGGCATAGTAATAGTGCAGGATATTGCTGTTGTCCCCATGGTCATATTGCTGCAGCACATGGGAAAGGTTGAAGTAATAACAACCTTTCTCATTGCTAAAAGCATATTGACCGCTGGTTTGGCTGTGTCCCTAATCCTTGCAGCCGCATATTTTCTTGTGCCGCGCATCCTTTATCAGGTTGTACGGTTAAGGAATAGAGAAGTTTTTATTATAACAGCATTATTCCTATGTCTTGGAATTGCATGGCTTACTTCTCAGGCAGGCCTGTCTCTGGCCATCGGCGCATTTATTGCAGGCCTTGTTATATCAGAATCCGAATACAGCCACCAGATTGTAGCGGATATGCTGCCTTTCAAGGATGTGTTTGCAAGCCTCTTTTTTATATCTATAGGAATGCTTCTTGAGTTTGACTATTTTCTGTCCCATCTGCCGTATATCTTCCCCCTGTCCTGCGCAATTCTCATACTGAAGATATTGGTTATTATAGGCATTGGCCAGGCAATTAGATACCCTCTGCGCCTTGCCATAATTGTCGGCATAGGTCTTTCCAATATAGGCGAGTTTTCTTTTGTTCTTATGAAGGCAGGCGAAGAATACGGCATCCTTTCCAAGGAGATGTATCAAACATTTATTGCCGCGTCTATACTTACCATGCTTGCCGTCCCGCTCTTATTTGAAAAGAGTCAACGTGTTGCCTTGCGGCTTGCGCATATATTAGGGGCAAAGGGAATCTCCTCCCTGGAATCTGCGCCAAAGGGTTTTTCCAACCATGTGATTATTGCCGGTTACGGCCTGAACGGGCAAAATACAGCAAGTGTGCTAAAGGCAACAGGCATAGAATATATTATTCTGGACATTAATGCAGATAGAATCAGCAAGGCAAAAAAGGAGAAACACCGCGCCTTATTCGGAGACATAAGCCACCCGGAGATTTTGAAAAAGGCAGGCATTAAACGGGCAAGGGTGATTGTATTTGCAGTTTCAGACCCTGTTGCAACAAGGATGGCATTAAAAGCGGCAAAGGATATAAATCCGTCAGTATACGCAATTACCAGAACCAGATACACAGGCGAGGTTGAGGTTCTGTATAAACTTGGCGCAAATCAGGTAATATCAGAGGAGTTTGAGACATCGGTTGAGATATTTGCCAGGGTTTTGGGGGAGTATCACATTCCGACAAATATCATACAAAATCAGATAGACCTTATCAGGCATGAAGGATATGCAATGCTCAGAGGCCTGTCTCTGTCAAAGGAAAGACTTATGGAGCTTTCCAGCTTGTTTGCAGCCAGCATAACATCAACTTTTCTTATAACAGAAGATTCTCCGGTAATAGGCAAGACACTGGTTGAACTGGATTTGAGGAAACAGACAGGTACAACTATCATTGCCATTGTCAGGGGCAGCAAGGCTGTTACAAGTTTATCCGCCGATATAACAATAAATACAGGAGATGTGCTGGTTTTGCTGGGCAGTCATGCACAACTTGATCAGGCAGTAAAACTTTTAACAAAGTCCCAAAAATAGATTTTGATTTCTGGGGAAAGTGAAAAGTATGAAGGCTTTCATAGTAGCGGGAACCCATAGCGGGGTTGGTAAAACCACCATTGCTATTGGTCTTATGGCAGCGCTCCGCAAAAGAGGGATGGTTATTCAACCATTCAAAGTAGGACCTGACTATATTGATCCGGGCTATCATAAGGCGGTATGCGGGAGGCCGTCATATAACCTTGATACATGGATGATGGGAGTTGACGGGGTTCAAAGGACATTTGCAAAGGCAATACAACATTTCACCCTCCCCTTTATCCCCTCCCATCAAGGGAGGGGATATAATAAGTTCCCTCTCCCCTTGCGGGAGAGGGATAGGGTGAGGGGTGATTTTTCAATTGGCATCATTGAAGGCGTCATGGGGCTCTTTGACGGAAAAGACGGCAATGACGAACAAGGAAGTACAGCCCATGTGGCAAAGGTTTTAGACATTCCTGTTATATTAGTTGTTGACGCCAGAAGCATGGCAAGGAGCGCCGGCGCATTGGTTTATGGTTATGAGAGGTTTGACCCAAATGTAAAGATTGCAGGGGTTATATTCAACAAGGTTGGAAGCAAAAGGCATTTTAAAATGCTGAAACATGCTGTAGAGGCAAAGTGCAAGGCAAAGGTGTTGGGCTATATTCCGCGGGATGAAGAAATAATCCTGCCTGAAAGGCATCTGGGGCTGGTAATGCCTAAAGATGCAGGATGCAAGATGCAAGATACAAGATTAAAAAGACTTGAAGGCATAATAGAAAGGTTTGTTGATATTGATAGAATATTGAAAATAGATTCAAGATTCAAGGTTCAAGATTCAAGATTTAAAATCGGGAATCGGGAATCGGAAATCGGAATTGTAAAAATTGCTGTTGCCCTGGACAACGCCTTTTGTTTTTACTATCAGGAAAATCTGGATATGTTAAAGCAACTTGGCGCCGAACTTGTATTTTTCAGCCCCTTGAAGGATAAAAGACTGCCTGCTGACATAAATGGTATATATCTCGGCGGCGGGTATCCTGAACTTTTTGCAAAAAAACTTGAAGCCAACAAAGCGATCAGACAGCATATTAAAAACCTTGCAGAGAAAGGGCTTCCAATCTATGCTGAATGCGGCGGGCTTATGTATCTTGGAAATGCGTTGAAGGATTTAAAAGGGGAAATGTATAAAATGGTTGGCGTGTTTCCATGGGTTTCACGGATGCTTGAAAAAAGGAAATCATTGGGATACAGGGAGATACAGGTTGTTGATGGCTGCCCGTTTTTAAGCAAAGGACAGACGATGCGCGGCCATGAATATCATTATTCAGAGATAGAAGAACCATCTAAAAAGATTAAGAGGGTTTACCACATCCGCGCCCAGAGGGCGCCCGCCACATCACACATCCCAATGAAAGAGGGTTATCTCTACAAAAACACCCTTGCCAGCTATATCCATCTGCATTTTGCAAGCAATCTCAGATTTGCAGAAGGGTTTGCAAGAGAGTGTTTTCTATGCCATGTTTAGACATCTGTGAATATTACCTGTGATTTACCCCTGATGTCTACTTTTGATTTTTCCCAAATGTCTACTTTTGATTTTTACGGAACAGATTAAAGGAAATCTCTCATCACTCTGTTATCTTGATTATCATATCAACCCTTTCACCGGGAATATCTCTTGAATCCCTTGGGAGGTTTACAATTTTATCAGCAGTATCCATTCCTTTCACAACCTCGCCAAAGACAGTATACTGGTTGTCAAGAAACTGGGAATCTTTAACAACTATAAAAAACTGAGACCCTGCGCTATCAGGATGTTGCGCCCTCGCCATTGATACCATGCCCCTCTTATGGCTTATATTATTAAATTCAGCATTTACATTGTAGCCAGGCCCACCAGTGCCATAAATATTCTTATCAGTCCCCTTTGTATTAGGATCTCCCCCCTGAATCATAAAACCTGGTATAACCCTATGAAATATAGTGCCATCATAAAAGCCTTCCTTGCTAAGTTTTATAAAGTTTTTCACATGATTTGGGGCAACATCCGGATAAAATTTTATATCAATACTGCCGAATTTTGTTTGAAGCACCGCATGGGTGTTCTTTAATTTTTCCATTTTACTGTCTCCTTTTGATTTTTCTGCTGAAAGAGATATTGCATAATATGTAAAAATAAGAAATGATGCCATCAGAACTGCTACCGGTAATTTGCCAGCAATACCTTGGCGCCAAAGAAACATAGATTCTCCTTCTCAAAAATAGATTTTATTTTTTATAAATATATCGTATCTGGCAAAAGAAATCAATAAATTTCCTGCCATTTTTGATATTATTAACAGATATGGATTAAATTCTACCAAAAGAGGGGGGTTATGAGGAGATTTTTTATAGAGAAGCCTGGCAGCAACGAAAAATCAGTTTTATTAGCAGGCAAAGAACTTCACCATTTGAAGGATGTGCTTCGTCTAAAAAAAGGGGATAAGGTTATTGTGTTTGATGGAAAGGGGCGAGAATTTGCAGGCAATATAGAAATTATCGGCAAGGATGATGCGCTCATTGCTATAGAAAAACAGCTTGAGGTTGTAAGAGAAAGTCCGATAGAGATAGTCCTTGCCCAAGGTATTGTGAAGCCGGAAAAGATGGAAATGATAATCCAGAAGGCAACAGAGCTTGGCGTTTCAAGGATTATACCATTTGTTGCTTCACGGGTTGTGTCAAAACCGGTAACTATGCGAAGCGCAAATAAAATCCAGAGATGGCAAAACATAGCCATTGAGGCGGCAAAACAATGCGGAAGAAATGTTATTCCCAAAATAGAGGAGCTTAAAACATTTTCAGAGGTTCTAAGGGTAGGAGATAAGTATGGCAAGATTATCCCGTGGGAAGGCGTTCTCACGCAGAGCATGGGAACGAGAAATAACCTTAAAGATGTTTTGAAAAGTAAATTTATAGGATGCGTTGTTTTAATAGGTCCTGAAGGAGGGTTTTCAGATGACGAAATAGCCGAGGCAAAAAGGGCAGGTTTTTTAACGGTAACGCTTGGGCCGCGGATATTAAGGGCAGAGACAGCAGCCATAAGCGTTGCGGCAATTATTCAGTATGAGCTTGGAGATATGGGGAGTTAAAACCGGAGGCAGGAAGTTGGAAGCAAGAAAACCTTGCCTCTTGCCTCTTGCCTCTTGTATAATGTGATAGCCATGAAGATATTTTATACAAAGGAAAAAAGTTTTACGAAAACCATGGATGCCATCATTAAAAGGGGGGAGTCCGATACCAGCCGTACGGAGGAGGTTGTAAAGGCTATTCTGCAAGATGTAAAACAGAATGGCGATAAAAGTATTTTGAAGTATACAGAAAAGTTTGACGGCGTCAGGCTTAAGGGCAAAGAATTGATGGTAGAAAAAAGAGGAATCAAAAAAGCGCTGCAAAAGATTCCCATGAATGATTTAAAAATATTGGAACTTGCCGCAAAGAGAATAAAGTTATTTCACAAAAGACAACTCACAAAATCGTGGGCATTTGCTGAAGGAGATGGAACTGTGTTAGGGCAGATGATTACCCCCATTGAAAAAGTTGGCATCTATGTTCCTGGAGGGAAGGCCGTTTACCCATCCACTGTCTTGATGAATGCAATACCTGCTAAAGCTGCTGGCGTTAAAGAGGTGGTTATGGTAACGCCGCCGTCCAAGAACGGGATAAACCCGTATGTCCTTGCGGCGGCAGAGATTGCAGGGGTTGACAAAATATATAAGACAGGCGGAGCCCAGGCCATTGCTGCCCTTGCGTATGGCACAGAGACCATCCCAAAGGTGGATAAGATTGTCGGTCCCGGCAATATCTATGTTGCGACTGCAAAGAGGCTTGTGTTCGGCATCGTGGATATTGATATGGTTGCCGGACCAAGCGAGATACTAATTATAAATGACGGCGCTGGCGAGCCCGGCTGGATAGCTGCGGATTTGCTTTCTCAGGCAGAGCATGATGAGATGGCATCAAGCATACTTATTACAACCTCAAAAAAGATGGCGGATGCTGTGGCAAAAGAGGTTGCGTTTCAACGCAAATTGTTAAGGAGACAAGTTGTTGCCGCAAATTCAATTGACAGGTATGGCGCAATTATTGTTGCGAAGAATTTAGCCGAAGCGGCAGATATGGATTAATAATCTGAGGAGGGCTGCCTACCATTTGGAGCCGGCAGCTATGAACTGTTTTTATGGTGGGCGGTACTGGATTTGAACCAGTGGCTTCCACCGTGTGAAGGTGACACTCTGCCGCTGAGTTAACCGCCCTTATTAAATTGTTGCCGAAAAATAGGTTTATCTGGGATTTTAGATACAAGACCTCAGGGCAAGGTGAGATTTTCTAATCCCTGTCAATTCAATTGTTATATCCTTAATAATTAAGAGATTGCCTTTTCTATAAACCCCTTTATCTGGTTTTTAGGCACAGCTCCAACCACCTGATCTATTACTTCTCCTTTCTTAAATAATATCAATGTGGGAATTCCTCTAACACCATACTTGCCGGGGGTAGAGGGGTTTTCATCAACATCCATTTTCGCCACCTTTATCTTACCGGCATACGTCTCTGCCATCTCCTCAATAATCGGTGCAATGGCTCTGCAGGGGGCGCACCACGTAGCCCAAAAGTCTACCAGCACAGGAATATCAGATTTCAAAACCTCCAGTTCAAACGATTTGTCAGTAATATTTAAAAGTTTTTCAGACATGATTGTATCCCCCCTGCTAATTTTTTTCCACGATATTAAAACAAGGCAGTTAGCTTGTCAACTATTTTATTAATTATTGTCATTTAAAACGCATAAGAATAGATACATTTTGATTTAAGGAGGCAGTTGTCACAATCCTTGTTTCTTATGGTGCATACAACTTTCTTGAATGCATGGCCGAATCCGCCGCGGAAGATGGAGTCTTTGTAAGGCGGGAGGCTGATTTAAGCATGTCTGCCGATATTGTCAGAAATCAACAGGTTGTTTTAATCTTTTAATATATCATGCAATGTAATAAGCCGCTTTACTTCATATTCTTTTTTCCCTGTGGGAAGTTGTATGGCTGCTTCATCTCCGGCTTTTTTATTCAGAAGTGCCTTGCCTATGGGAGAGGCTATGGATATTTTTCCATTTCTTGGGTCAACCTCTTCGGGTGTAACAAGCTCGTACACAATATCTTCGCCTGTATTTAAGTCTTCTAAAAAAACCTTTGAACCAAATGCAACCTTATCCCTCGGCAGACTGTCTAACTTGATTGATGCAAGGGCGTTTATCCGTGTATGTAAATGTGCAACCCTTGCTTGAAGAAATGTCTGCCTCTCCTTTGCGGCATGGTATTCAGCATTTTCCCTGAAATCACCATGAGCCGCGGCTGTTCTTAGCTCTTTGGGCAGATCTATTCTGAGTTCCTTCTCCAGTTTTTTCAGTTCTTCTTCCAGTTGTTTTAGCGCAGGAAGCTTATGCATGCTGCTTCTCCTTTTTAACCAGTCTTTTCACCTTATCAACCGCCTCCAGCGCATCCTTGGCATAACCATTTGCGCCTATCTTGTCTGCGAACTCCTGATTTACCACAGCGCCTCCGACCATGGTCAGGACAGGCACGCCTTTTGCCTTAAGCCTTTTTATGACATTATCCATTTCCATAACCGTTGTCGTCATCAGGGCTGACAGGCCTACCACATCCACATTGTTTTTTACAGCCTCTTGTATTATTTTATCGGCAGGGACATTTTTTCCCAAATCAATGACTTCAAAACCATGATTTTCTAATAGTGTGGATACAATATTCTTCCCGATATCGTGAATGTCGCCTTCAACAGTTGCCATCAAAACCTTGCCCATGCTTTGTGTTTTTTTCCCTTTAAACTCTTTTTTCAATCTGTCAAACGCCCTTTTCATGGTATCGGCAGAAAGCATAACCTGCGGCAGAAAGTAAATGTTTTTATTAAACAATCGTCCAACTTCTTCAAGTCCAGGTATGAGCCCCGCATTGCTTATCTTCAACGGGTCCCATCCTTGTTTCAAAGCCTCTTCTACCAATGCAACAATCCCTTCCTCATCACCGCCTATAATCGCCTTCTTCAACTTTTCATCAATTGTTTTGGGTTCTTCTTTTTCTTCTGACTTCTGGCTTCTAACTTCTAACTTCTGGCCATATCTCTTTATATATCTCTCTGCCCTCAAATCATAGCCAGTCAGCACAAGCGCAGCATGATACGCATCCATCATCAAATTATTATGAGGGTTGATTATGGCAGCATCAAGACCTGCCTCAATTGCCATTGTCAGAAAATTTGCATTTATTATCTCCCTGTTTGGAAGGCCAAATGAGATGTTACTTACACCGAGGATGGTTGAAAGCCCTAGTTTTTCCTTGACCATCCTTATTGCCTTGAGCGTTTCCATTGCAGATTTCTGATCCGCGCTTACAGTCATTGCAAGACAATCTATTACAACATCGGATTTTGAAATTCCGCATTCCAGCGCCCTCTTTAATATGGCTTCAGCGATGTAAACCCTTGCTTCTGCCGTCGCGGGTATCCCATTGTCATCCAGTGTCAAGCCGAGCACAGCAGCTCCGTATTTTTTTGCCAGAGGAAGGATTGTGCTTAACTTTTTCTCCTCCCCGCTTACCGAGTTTATCAGCACCTTCCCGTCAACTGCCTTTAGACCTATTTCTAAGGCTTCAAGACTTGAGGAATCCAGAACTATGGGTAGCTGGCAGTTCTCATTAACTGCAAAGACCGCCATCTGCATTGATGCAGACTCATCTATTCCAGGCACTCCGACATTTACATCAAGGATATGTGCGCCTGCATCAGCCTGAGACTTTGCCTCTTTACGGATGGTAGATGTTTTCCTTTCTTTGATTTCTTGTTGAAAGAGCTTTTTGCCGGTCGGGTTTATCCTTTCACCCACAATTACAGATGGCCGGCCATTTCCAAAGTCTACAAATCCTGAGCGGCTTGCAAGTCTTGTTGATTTTATTTCTGACTTCTGACTTTTGATTTCTGACTTTTTATTTCTGACTTCTGACTTCATCTCCTTTATATGCTCCGACGTTGTGCCGCAGCAGCCGCCTATTATCCTGACGCCTGCATCCAAAAGTTTCGGCACATAGTCTGCCATCTCGGAAGGGCTGGCAGGGAATATTGTTTTCCCGTCTTTTAGATACGGTATGCCTGCATTAGGCTGTGCAATTAAAGGGAGATTTGTAACCCCGCTCATGGCCTTAACAGCCTTATAGATTCCTTCTATTCCAAGGCTGCAATTAGCGCCAATAACGTCAGCGCCAAGACTCTCTGCAACTATGGCAAACACCTCTGGCGGAGTGCCGAGCACCGTTCTCATTGTCTCATCAAAGGTCATTGTTGCCACTACCGGCAGGCCAGATGCCTTCGCAGCAATGATTGCCGCCTTCATCTCTCTTATGTCCATCATCGTTTCAATGATAATTAAATCAGCGCCGCCTTGTGCAAGCGCATTAACCTGTTCCGAAAATATATCCACTGCCTCATCAAATGACAGGTTGCCTACAGGTTCCAAAAACCTGCCGGTTGGCCCAAGTCCGCCTGCAACAAATTTATCTTCACCGGCTGCCTCTTTTGCGTTTTTCGCTGCCTTGAGATTTATTTCATGGAGTTGGTTTTCAAGATTATATTCCATTAGCTTGGTTCTATTGGCGCCAAATGTGCATGTTGTAACAACATCAGAGCCTGCGTCCATATATCCTTTGTGAACTGTCTTTATCATAATGGGATTTGTGATATTAAGCTCATCAGGGCAGCCGCCTGGCTTTAGCCCAAGCCTCTGAAGCATTGTGCCGGTAGCGCCGTCAAAGAGGATAGGACGTTCATTTAGTATTTTTAAAAATTTGTTTTGCATTGGTGTATTATCCTTTTATAAAGTCTTTGTTATATCCAAGTGGAAAGGAAATATCTATATGACCTGCAAGGGTCTTCGCCTTTTTCCCTTGTATGAGGAGTTGTACCCTTTTTACTTCCTGGAAGTTGAGGGTTATTGTATTTACAATTGAATAGACAGTTTGCGCTTCCGCATAGCTTCCACCAGGGTGTTTCTCTGATATCTCCTTGCTAAAATTCAAAAACGCAACTTCTTCTTTAATCTCCACGTCAAGAAGTCGTGTGCCATTAGGAATAGTAGATATAAGCCTTCCCTTTGGACCATTGATAAGAGCGTCTAGACTCTGTTTAATTTCTTTTACCAAACCACCTTTTACTATCTTCCTTTTTTCTGCATTTAATGCAATACCCTCGTCATTAGAAAAATATAGGTTTATTATTTTTATCTCCGGCCTCTGTAGAATCAGAAAAGTTGGGAGTTTTTCGCCATACTTAGTCAGGAGATATATTCCAAGCGCCACTGTAAGCAGGGCAGTTATGATTACTGTCAGAATAGCTCCGCCGGCGATGCCTCTTTTTTTTCTTAATCTTTGCTGTTTTTGACTGGATGGTATTTTTTTTTTAGCCATAACAATACAAATACAAGTCTTTAGACTACTATAGGCAGCGACATAAATTTGTGGTCTGCCGATTTATCGGCGCTTTTAAAAACGCCCATGGGGTATCCAACCAAAGGTTGGGTCGGGCAAACTACAGCTACTTATTTTTTTGTCGTCCACTATAGGAGCTTGTTGAAAAACTCAACAATCTCTGATTGCCAGGTAAAAGATTAGAGGACACAGATTTAAACTCCTTGAAATATCTGTGCAATCATTTTTTCTAATATTGAGACCTTTGAATTTTTCATATTTTATACTATTCATGAATTTCTGTGCCTGATTTTCCTGAATCGGCGCTTATCTTCAACTTTTGGAAATGAGGATGCAGCTTATTGTAAGTTGATTCAAGATGTTCCGGCAGCACACGAATCTCATCTATAACAGACATAAAGTTTGTATCTCCGTTCCATCGCGGGACTATGTGAAAGTGGAGATGTTCTTCTATCCCTGCCCCCGCATCTTTTCCTAGATTCATGCCGATATTAAACCCGCCTGGATTCATCTCTTTTTTTAGTATTGATACAGACAACTTTATTAGCTTAAAAAGCTCTAATATTTCTTCTTTATCCATATTTTCTAACGAGCTTGTATGCTTCCAAGGATACACAAGGAGATGCCCATTGTTGTAAGGGAATTTATTCATCATTACTGCTGCAAAATCTCCCTTATAAAGAACCAACCCTCTTTTGTTATCTTTGCTGTATTCTTTACAAAAGATGCAGCGGCTAAGCCTTTGTCCGTGTATATATTCTGCGCGCCAGGGCGCCCAAATCTGCTTCATGTTTATTTATGGTAATTCACGCTCAAAAATCTCCCGGATACAAGGCGATTGTAGTGTGCCGATTTATCGGCGCTTTTAAAAACGCCCATTGGGCGCCCAACTGAAGGTTGGGTCGGGCAAGCTACAGGTATGTGAGCAGCACAGATTCCTCTCTCTGCTCGGAACAGGCTCCGGCAACGCAGCGGGGCATCCATGACAGAGCCATGTGTCAGGCGTTTTTCAACGTGAACTATTTATCCTTTCTTTTAATTCTTTACCAACCTTGAAGAATGGGTTTTTTTTAGCATTGATATCTATACTTTCTCCTGTCTTTGGATTTCTACCTTTCCGCGCCTTGTGCTTTTTTACCTTAAAGCTTCCAAAACCCCTGATTTCAATTTTTTCACCTTTTGCGAGGCTGCCCTTCATGTTGTCAAAGATTGCATCTGCAATTACCTCAACATCTTTTTTTGTAAAATTTTTAACCTTTTCGGCAACCTTTTCCATAAGAACACTCTTTATCATTTTTAAAACCTCCTGTAAAAATTGGGATATGGGATTGGAGAAGTAAGGAAAAGCAGGGTATATCCGTGTTTCTGCTTTTCCCTCCGCACTAATTTATTTACTTATGCCATACGAAACAAGGTATTGTAATCCGTAGCTGTTTTTAAAACCATTCAGTATCCGACTGGCTGCATCTCCAAAGATAATGTCCCAGAGCCTAATCCCTTTCTTCTCCGGATATAGCACAATTGGTTTCCCTTTGATATTGGCCATGGATGCTGCCATATCAATAGCGTCCTGAAAATTACCAATATCATCAACTAACCCAATATCTTTGGCCTGTGCCCCGGAAAATATCCTGCCGTCAGCAAATCTTCTTACCACATCAAGTTTTAGCTTCCTGTTTTCAGCCACAACTTCAATAAATTGTTTATGAACATCGTCTATAACATCCTGCAAAAGCTTCTTCTCATTATCTTTCATGCCCCTGAAAGGGGAGCCGATATCCTTATACTCTCCGCTCTTTATCACATAGCCCTTGAAACCTATCTTGGCAAAAAGCTCTTCGGCATTAGCAAATTCCATAATAACGCCAATGCTGCCTGTAATTGTCCCTGGATTTGCAATTATTTTGTCGGCTGCCGCAGCTATATAATAACCGCCGGAAGCTGCCACAGCGCCCATTGAAGCAACTACTTTCTTCTTAACGCTTACCTTTTTTATCTCTCTATAAATTTCCTGAGACGGGCCTACACCGCCGCCTGGTGAATTGATCCTTATCACAATAATCTTTACATCATCCCGCTCTCCATACTCCTTAATTTGTTGGTTTATTGAATCTGGTTCGGTTATTATTCCGTCCACCTCTACTACAGCCACCTTATCGCTAAATGACAGGCTGTTGTGGCCAGGCATAGCTGCAAGGAATAGAAAGGATATAATAAAAAAGAAAAACAATAAACCTGCGATGCCAAAAACCCACTTTAGATATTTTTTACTCATGATTGCTTAAGCAGTTGTCTCTTCACCCGCCGCCTTGACATCCTGCTCCTCCGATTTTTTGCCCCTACTTATTAATGCCTTGAAGCCAAGGCCTATCTTTTTTTCTTCAGGGTCTACATTTAAGACTTCCGTCTCTACGGTGTCACCTACGGTTATATTGACTCCTTTTTTGCTTCCTCTGGTTAACTCCGATATATGAATAAGACCCTCAAGTCCATCCTCTAGTTCTACAAATGCGCCAAAATTTGCTATATTTGTTATTCTGCCGTTTATAGACATGCCTGCGTGGTATCTTTCCTCAACTTCCTGCCAAGGGTCTTTTTGAAGCCTTTTAATGCTGAGGGAAAGCCTTTCCTTATCTTTGTCTATGCTTATAACTTCAGCCTCCACCTCCTGCCCCTTTTGGAAAAGTTCTGACGGATGTTTAATTTTTTTCCACGATATCTCTGATATATGCGCTAATCCGTCTACACCTTCCTCAATGCCGATAAAGATACCATAATCTGCAATATTTTTTACAATGCCTTTAATCTTTATACCTTTAGGATATTTTAACGCTATCTCATCCCAGGGGCTTGGTTTAAGCTGTTTCAGACTTAAGGATAGCTTCTTATTTCCGGAATCTATTTCTAAAACATTTACCTCTATCTCGTCTCCAATTTTAAGCTTCTGAGATGGATGTTTTATCTTTACCCAACTCAATTCAGAAAGGTGTATCAATCCCTCTAACCCTTGTTCAATTTCCACAAATGCCCCATAATCCACCATACTGACAACCTTGCCGGCTACCTTCATCCCGACTTTATATTTTTCCGAAGCTGTGTCCCATGGATTGGGTTTCATCTGTTTTAAGCCAAGCGCCACCTTTTTTTCTTCTTTATTAAACTTTATAACTTTAGCAGATATCTTATCGCCGACCTTAAAAATTTGCGATGGGTGTTTTGTTTTTCCCCATGAGATGTCGGTAATATGTAAAAGCCCATCTATACCGCCTAAATCAACAAAGACGCCATAGTTGGTAATATTTTTTACAATGCCATCAACTACCTTTCCATCCTCCAGTGTCTGCGCCGTGTCTTGTTTATGCCTTTCCCTTTCCTCCTCCAATACAGCCTTTCTTGACACTACAATGTTGGGTTTTCGCCGGTCATATTGCAAAACCTTGAACATGAATGTGTTATTTATGAATTGGTCAGGATTATTTACAGGCCATATATCTAATTGGGAGCCTGGAAGAAATGCGATAATACCATTTAAATCTACACTGAAGCCAGCTTTTATCTTTTGAACTATCTTTCCTTCTACTGCCTTGCCGGTTTTGTATGCGTCTTCTATCTCATTCCATAACCTCATCTGCCCTGCCTTTTCTTTAGAGAGGAGCAGATAGCCCTTTTCATCATCGGTATTTTCTATCAATGCCTCTATCTCATCGCCGACTTTGACCTCAGGGTTTCCTTTTTCATTAAGAAATTCTTTTATGGGCACATGACCTTCTGATTTGTATCCTATATCAATAATAACCACATCCTTTGTGATACATACTGCTTTCCCCTTTATAAGCTCGCCGGCATGAGGTTCTTTAATTGTTCCTCCATAAAGCTGTTCACTATTGATACCGGTTGATATTTCTGTATCAATCTTAGATGATAGGTTGTCGGTCATTAAATAATTACCCCTTTGCCTTTTGTAATGTTACGTCCATCTCACAGGTTGTCTGATAATCAATTGCAGGCAACCGCAGATTTTCGCCTTTGTGTAACACATTGGTTTTTCTGAATTACATGGCAGTGTCTGAAGGTCATGGTTTTCTGGGTGTAACTGGAGAATCTGGTTTAGCCAACAAAATGCAATTGCATTTTGTTGCAGGAGTTTGGATAAATGTCTAATCCCCGCCGCCCGATATTATTACTACTTTTATATCAATATGTTGGAATATAGCATAATTGAAATCAAAGTTCAATCATTTGCCAGTTTACCCAAAAATCAATGTCTATTTTTGGGCGTAATCGGTTTTCAAATGGTAAGGCTGAGATTATTATTTGGCAGGATGTGGTATCCCATGCATATCTGCATGTTATTGCCGCCGATACTGTGAGAGGGCATGGGGGTGTGAGCCCATACTCCCAATCCCTATAACGGCGGCAGCAGTGAAATGAAGCAGGTGATTTTCAGCGTGAATCATTTAATCACCACATCTTCAGCCTTTTCTATCATACGCATATCCAATAAAAACTTTCCTTTGTGCACTCTGCCCAAAATAGGCGGGTTGTTTTTCAAAAACATATCGAAGATTTTTTTTAACGGTATTTGCTTATGTGTAATAGAAACAACCTTTGTAGTAATTATCTCTTCGGGCAGCGAACCGCTTCCTATCTTGCTTTCGCCGTTCTCAACCTCCACAAAGTAGTCCTTGCCAAGCCTTTGTTTAAGAAGTCTTGAAGCCTCCTCTGCAATCAACGTTATTTCTGGAACAGGTCTTGTTAAAAATCTCAAAGTTGGAAGTTTGGCGGGCAACGTATCTGGTTTCAGATAAAGCTTAAGTGTTGCCTCCATAGCCGCAATAGTAAGTTTATCTACCCTTAATGCCCTCTTTAAAGGGTTTTTATTTATCCTACGGATGTAATTCTCTTTTCCAACAATAATGCCTGCCTGAGGGCCGCCAAGCAGTTTATCCCCGCTAAAGGTAACCACATCCGCTCCAGCCTCAATACTTTTTTTGACTTGAGGTTCAGAGGGAAGGCCAAATTGCGACAAGTCAATCAGTGAACCGCTTCCTAAATCTTCAACTACCGGGATGCTGTGCTGCATTCCAATTTTTACCACCTCCTTCAAATCTACATTTGAGGTAAAACCGATTATCCTGTAGTTGCTTGTATGCGCTTTTAGAAGCAAGGCAGTATCTGGATTGACAGCAGATATATAATCTGATAGATGCGTCATGTTAGTTGTGCCAACCTCTATAAGTTTACATCCGCTTTTTTGTATCACCTCAGGGATTCTAAAAGAACCTCCTATTTCCACAAGCTCACCTCTGGAGATAATAACCTCTTTTGCTTCAGCCAATGTATTCAATATTAAAAAGAGTGCGGCTGCATTGTTATTTACAATTGTAGCTGCCTCTGCGCCTGTAAGACGGCACAATATATCTTCTAAATGACCGTCTCTGTTTCCTCTTTCACCTTCTTCCAAATTAAGCTCAAGGTTCACTGGATGGCAGGCAGCAATCTTGATTGCCTCAATTGCCTCATTGCATAATATTGCCCTTCCAAGGTTTGTATGCAGGACTACGCCAGATGCATTAACAACCTTTTTGAGGGATGGTTTGAGCATATCTTCAAGATAATTATTGGCAAGCGCTTCTATCTTTTCTGGAGAAATGTCAATAGTATGACCGTCAATAATTTTCCCTCTCATTTTCTTAAGAATATCTCTAACAATCTCCGTAACAAGGCCTATTGAATATAAATCTGCGCATTTTTGCAGTCTATCAGACCTCAAAACTTCGTCAACTGACGGGAGTTCCCTTAAGCTGTTTTTTTGCATACATAAAATCTATCACGGAAGGGAAATGAAGGTCAACCCTTTGCCAACTGATGGAAAGACCCAAAAATAGACTTTGATTTTTGGGGAAACCTGCAAGCCCTTGACAAAACTTTAGTTTAGTCAAGGGCAAGTCCTTGACAGACGTTTCACCTGTCAAGGGCAAGTTGCCTGCCAGACGAGGCAGCGGACAATTTTTACGACGAGCCGTATGTTCACCGATACGGTGAGGAGTAAAAATTGTCCGATAACGAAGTATGGCAGGCAAATCGCAGGTTTGTAAAATAGCGAGGTTTTTAATCGCTATTTTACGGGAAAGAGCAAGGGATAAATGGGAAGTAGAAAGTAAGAAATGGGAAGTAGAAAGAGTTACCTGTTTTCTTTTGCAGTCTTCACACTTTTGCCAAGAATGTTTCTGATTTCCTCCGATTCCTTAATAATATCCCCGATCTCATCGCCACTTATACCGGAATCGCGTAGAAGCCTTAACCACAATGTTGTTTCTTTGGTCTCTTTAAAGGCTATACTCAGTTTATAAGTAAAATCTTCCCTGCTGAATGCGCCGGTGGCTTCTTCATAGTTGGCGGCAATTGAGGTGCCTGACCTCAATAATTGCCTGCCTATTTCGTTGGCTGCTATCTCCTTAGGCAACTTTCTAACAAGCCTTATAATCCTTAATGCAAAATCATAAAACCGTTTTCCAAGCTCTTCATTTTTACTTCCCATTTGTATCCAAGTAAAGCAAGTGACAAACGGGAAATGGGAAATAGGAAGTTTTAACTTCTTACTTCTTACTTCCCATTTATATTTCTGGTTGTCAAAGAGCATAACTTATCCATAAGTAACGGCATTACATCCGGCACAGGATTGCCGTGACCCCAAAAGCCCCTCTCCGGCAACGCCCCGCCATACCAGCCGCCGGGGAATGCCTCATCAAGGACATATATAAGTTTTCCGGCTCCGAAGAAATTTACCTGTGTCGGTGAAATAATCAGGAGGTTTTTGTACCCAGGACCGCCAAGGGATGCCTCCAGACGGTCGGCAACAGTTGCTGTCCGTGTATGCGGCAGGCACACTAATGTGAGCATCCCGTCGGCAAAGACCTCTGCGTTTGCCGCCGCCTTTTCTCCTTCAGCCTCTTCCTCCGCCGTAATCCCCTGCGCAGCGCGATCCGCTGCCCGAACCTTTATTATCTCCTCTTGCGTAGCGCCTGTTTCAAGCATGGCGGGAATATACCCCCGGTCATTGGCGGCAACCAGGTCAAACCACCGAGTCCATTTATCCTGCGGCAGATTCAGGAGGTCAAAAATCTGATGGAGAGATGTTGGATTATCCGACCCTGCCCTTTCTCCATGATGGTCTATGATTATGGTCAGCCCTTCATCAATCTCCATGTCAAGCGTCAACTCAACCAGAACCGGAACCCTGCCATTTGCAAGAACCTCCTGAATTTCTTTCCTGTAATCCGAAGCCTTCGCGCCCCACGAAAGCCCTTTGTCAAAGAACCGCCCCGGCGCATGTTCTTCAAGAATCTCACGAATAGTGAGCATTTCGAGGTCGTGGCCGCCGAGGAAGAAGGTGAGTTTTTCTATGTTAATCATTTTAAACCAGTAAGTTTTATCGGCTCTAAAAACTGCTTATTCGTATTATTACGGTCATCATTTTTTACGAACCATCTGAAGTTTTCATTTTCTATATCCTTACCTTTGAGTTGCGGATAATGGACAGCAGGGATTGTTACTTTTGCCGGGTCGCCCAAAATCTCCAGAGCCTTTTGTATATCTTTATCCATTTTGTCTGCAAAGTCTTTCTTAATCTTTTCATAATCTAACTTAATGAGTAAGCTTCCATCTCCATATTCTGTCTTTTCACGGTCATAAATAGGAGGCCATGAATTAGTTCCATCCTTCACCCATGCATTGTGATACCGTTTCTCATTAAATAGATTTGCAGTCTGTTTAGAATAGCGGTCTTTTCTATTAACAGTAAACAGACCCACAGGCTCTATTTTGACAGTGCCAAGTCCGATCGGCTTCCCCATTCCAAGTTTATGCCGGAAGGTGTCTGACGGATTGAGAGAATATAGCAATAATCCCAGTTCAAGTTCACTAAGATTGTCGTAATCTATGTGAAAATAAAAAACAGCCTCGTCCTTAACTGGTGTTATTTTGACTTTTTGCTTGCAGTGATCGTTGGGCTTCAGAGTCTCCCATGGTTTGTCGTCCTGTTTTTGATGCAGATAAAACTTTCGTCCATGGGGATGATGTTTTTTTGGTGATAGTTCTTGTTTGCTGATATAACCGCCAGCACCACTATTATGTTTAAAGTACATGTCAGGTGAGGGCGGCTTTGGGCTGTCGAGTATTTTAAGCGTTATGGGAGCAATATAACAGTTTGAGCCGTTATCCTTGCCTTCTTTCGCATGAGAAAATCTGAGTCTTCCAGCAAGTGCCCTTGCCTGGCGATTTTTAATAAGGGATTTATACTCTGAAAAATCCTGCTCTACAAAGCCAAACATCTGCTCGGCAATAGAGATAGAGTTGCGTTTTGGATTAAAAGGCAGGGTTTCCGGGGAGATTGCATTAAAATAGTCATGACTGGTTCCTCCCGCACTGTGCCGCCAGATAGAGGATACTGAGACTTCTCCCACTTTAGAATAGTCATTTTTATCAGGCTCAAAAAAAACAATGTCGCCCGTGCGAAGTTCAATCCCTTGATTGTCTTTTGATGGATTAGAATTTCGGTTTGAACCCTTTAACTCAAACGGCAATTTTTCATCTTCACGGGTTCGTTCCATGGCTAAAGCATGGAATTGTTCTACGGCATCTGTTGCCTCAAAGGTTGGCAGATTATCTTCAATTCCATCCCGATAAAGTAAAAATATTTCATGCCATTTGCCGGCCGGAATATCTTTTTCCCTAATGTTAAGTATTTTTAAGATACCACGTTCATAACCTGCCGGTTTACCTTTTTTGATATATTCAGCCTCGCTAATCGGCACACCGGTGGCAAGTTGCCCATTAAGAAATTTACTTTCTCTGCCGTCCCTACTGGTAATCGTTTTAATTCTTGGATTTCTGCAGGTAATAGTATTACCAGTTAAAGCGGCTGAAGGAATAATTTTTATATACCAGTATTCATTATTATCAGCGCTATAAGATTTTAGGTTTGGGGCGGCAAGAAAAGAACCTGGATTTATTTCCATTTCTGTAGGATTTGTACTCGGTTTTTTTTCGATAACCATCTATATAAACTTTTAGCAAACCTGTTGTGAACATTTTATTATACTTAGGTGCAACAGTTGCCTCGTTACGTGTATCATTCCATGATAGAGATGGCAGGGATAGGGGTCGGAGTCTATAATATCCGTCATCATTTTTTATTATCATACCTAATGAACCCAAACCCTTTCTCATATTGACACGATATGAATAATACCTGTTTTCCATCACCCTCATCGCCGAATTACTCGCTGCTTCTGCAATGTTGGAGATTAGTCCTCTCAAGGATGACGCCGGTATAGCCGGTTTCCCGTCAATCTCAAAATTAGAAACTTCGGCAGGCGCTTCTTCCGAAGCCTCTTTTGTTCGTTCATCTCCCACAAAAAATGGGGACTTCGCAGTCAGGCGGCAGATAACTCTGCCGGAGTGGGTGTTGTCAACATATAGATCATGGGTTACATGGTTGAGTTGGCGGTCATCAAAGGCAGTAAGGCATAAATCATCAATCCTTCCACTTTGTTTTGCAGGTACAAAATGATATGGATTGTGAAAGTTATCCCATGTGCTGGTATTATTATTTGTGTGTGCCGGCATAGTTTGTTTTCCTCCATTTTTCAGTTGTGTTTTGGGCTGTGGAGCAGTGGCGACTTTGGACTGAGACCGCCGGTTCCCTGCGTTATAACTTTTTTGCATCTCTTCATTCAGCGCCTGAAATGAAGTGAATGTTTTCCTTTTATTTTTTTTACTCATGATTTTTACCCTCAAACAAAAATTTAAGTAAGTTTTTATACCAATCAGGACATTCCTTTAATTTCTCTTTCAATATATTAAAATCACTATCTTTAATTTTTACTGTACAGGTTCAGTAACCCTTAGATGTGCCCAGACCCAAAGTAACATCACCCTCTATCATGTCTCGCAGAGTCAAGGCAACCAGTCCAAGCCCCCAGCCTATCGCTTTCGTTTTTCTCAATCTTGTCATATCTATGGCAATAGTACCTTCCAATACCGGACGGTCTGCATAATCTGCATCAAATTTCGCCCTGTCAACACCGCCGCCGGTAAATCTGTCAATGGCAACAAACTGTTGCCGTTTTATTCCACCATTCTTAACATAGGTAAAATCGCTGAACTGCACAGGAGAACGCCAGCCGGATAATCCAAAAACCTGACAGGCGGGGCAACTATCCTTAACTTTTTCAACTTCATAAACTGAAGGGCAGGCTTTTCTTTCAGCTTTTTCGTGGTCTATACAGGCAGCTTGCCCGCCACCGATAGTCCGCAGTATCCGCTCCGCCTGACTTCGGAATGCCCCTCTGATAGACTTTGAAGGGAGTATCACTTTCCCACTTGTATCTGTAAGCGGGTAGTGGTCAGCAAATTTTTTCTTACCAGTGCCATCTTTAGCATCCCTGTCCCTGCTTGTATCGTTTACCAAAAATGAGCTATCAAAAGTCAAAGTAAAAGCAAGTGACAGTATATCCGGTTTGGATTGCTTTAGTTGCTTTTCAATATATTCAACATCTGTTTTTTTATCTCTACCTATATTACTAATCATCTCATACCCAACAGTATCAGGGTTAGCAAGCCACTTTTTAATATCATCCGTCTCTATACATTTGACCGTTTCTAACTCCCAACTAAACCCACCCCAGTTATCCGCCTCCCCCGCGCCGAGATTAACTCCGCCATCTTTGAAACCATTCAGGGCATGTATGAGTAATGCAATTTCCTTATCATCCAAATCCTGCCCTGTGATAACGACATTAAACTCTATCCCCTTCGGTACATATTCAGTGTAAAAGAGTTTCTGGTTCGCTGCTGTGCGGGTCTGCCTGTCTATGACCGCAGATGCGGTAACTCCTGTTAGGCGGTCTTTACACCAGTATGGGACATTCTTCCCATCAAATGTTGATGACATATCAACAACCCTCACATTCCAAAACTCCAATGCCCCGCCGCAGCTATCTTTGGCCTTGGGGTCTTCAGCACCGAATAATTTATCTATAACATTTTTATCCTGTCCGTTATTTCGAAGATAAGCACGCAGATTGCCTTTCAGTGTTGAGCCGGGGAGATACGGCTTGTTTTCGTGGTCGGTTGCAACCGCTGCTATATCTGCTTTCTTTTTTTTCTTCTCGTCTAATATTTTGTCACGGGTTGTAGTATCCCCGCTGCCAATATGGAGCGGGCTTATAGTAGTGAGCATACCCTCAATACGCCAGCGATTTTTAAAGGACATTGATTTTCACCTCCCCTTCCGCATTATTCGAATAAGACTGATGGATATTTACAGCAATCTCACCATAGCCGTTTTCAGGGATATAGGGACAGTTTTGCCAGCATTCACCGTCTTCTTTTCCGTCTTTACCATACTCTTTTTTTGCCCACTGTGGGAAATCCAACCCGTTTTTCAGCCATTTTTCTATTACGCCCTTTGCATCCCTTTTTTCAGTAAAGACAAATACAGAGCCTGCGTTTGTCAGCAGATAAGGACGATATGGCTTTCCGTCCTGAAACCGCTTATGCAGATAGTAACCGCCTGCCAAAGACTGTGTAGCAAAGAAATGGGATAATTCCAATGTGCTACTGGATAATTTGTCCCAGACTTTTTTATAATTATTAAATAAATCCTCACTGGTGCTTATTTCATTAAGCTCAGTTGGATTACACAGGATTGCCGGAGTTTGGAGAGTGATTACCCAATATTTCTGTCCGTTTCTGTTTATAGGTTCACAGACAGATTTTATTTTATTTTCTATATGAGTATCAGCAGGCTCAACTTTTGCCGATATTTTGTTCTTGCTCATTCCAATCAATCCCAGAGATAAAAGTTGACGGAGCTGGGCTTCCACCTTTGCCCGAATTGTTGCATCTGTAATTCGGCTCAAGTCAATTCGGCTCACCCACTTAAAGCCTGTTGGGATAACCATTTCATAAGCGAATAACTCTTTATCTTTAGATTTACGCCTTTCTCTATCCATCGCTGTTCGGACACGCAGTTCGCGCTTTGGCTTATCATCCCAACCAAAGATTTTTTCTATATCTGTGCTATCCTTCCAGTCAACGGCAAAAGCAGGGGCATTATCGGGAAAGCCATTAATCAATCTTGCCTCCTTCTCAAAAGCAACATCATAATTGGCTTTAATCTCCTTTTCTTCTTCGTTCTTTTTTACCTTAGCTAATGAAAGCGGGGCAACAACAGGCCGCTCATTCCTTTCAACAGGCATAGGGAATGCGTGCGTAATACGGATTTCATGAAAATGCTCTGACAATTCTTTCCTGTTATTATCAAAACCATTCGTGATTTCAATATGTCCGCTTTTGCCGAGTAATCCTGCCCATGTACTCGCCAATGCTCCTTTGATTGCTCCACCGGATATTATATCTTCCGACTCGAACAGGTTATCGCTCACCTGCCGTTTGGCAAAACAAAAGGGGGCTTCTGGGTTGATAATGATGTACAGAAATTCTTTCCCCAATGCATCGCTGTGAGCATCTACAATTTGAAAAGATTTTTCATCTATTGACACTCTAACGAGGCGCCCAAAACCTACGGTCTTTTCACTACCAAAGTTGGGTATCCATTTTAAGCCAATATCCACGCATTTCTTAACCGCAGCAGCTTCGGCATTGTTTATTGTTGTAAAACTGATAGACCCTTTAAATGCAACTTCTTCACCTACTGCAAAGGGGGCTTCCATAACTAATAATGCTCCCTTTATTACAGAACCTCTATCCTTATCTATATGGATACGATGAAGAGTACTGCCTGCTTTGGCTTCTGGTGCATAGATAAAATCAGTAAAATGAATCTTTGTCCTATAAGAATCAACAGCCCCTCTGTCTTTCCTGCTTCCACTTTTTTTACCGAGCCACAAATTAGCAAAATCATCAAGCTGCTTATCTACATCAAGCAATGTTTTATAATCAGAGCCAACCACATCATGCAGTTCCTGCCATGCCTGCAGTAGCCTGCCTTTTACCAATGTGCCCGGCAGATAATATTCTCCGTTATGATTTTTTGCCATTACAGCATCCAACCCGTATCCACCCATGGATGTGGATTTGGTGAGTATCGGCCCTTCAAGTGTCAGGGTTACAGTCAATGTTATGTTAAACATAATTTTCTCCTGTCCTTTTTTAGACTATATAATCCCACAGGTCGGCGATATGTCCCCATTTGGGGTTGTCGCCGTTACAATCACCCTTGAGTTTATCAAGCGCTGTTTGCGTGGCAACTAATAATCCTTTTATGGCTTTTTCAATTAAATCCTTTGCATCCCCGCCATTTCTCAGTCTCTTTGTTATCTCATGCAGTTTATTTTTAGGAAATTCGTTGTCTTTGAGAGCCTTAATATTGTTGCTGATATTTTCTATGTCTTTCCCGTCCAATATCAAAGTATTCGCATCACCGCCTATAGCCTGACTTTTGCGGATTTTGTCGAAATCATTACTGATATGGTCAAAAGATTCCAATACCTGATAGGCAAACAGATTTCCGGATTTGTCCTTCTTTGCCGCCTCCGATAGCCTCCTTGCCAAATCCTTTATCCTGTAGATAGGCGCATTGTGATGACAGAATACCAGACCGCCAGCATGTTTAAGAGGGGCTTTCCCTCCTTTGGTATTAGTAAACTCCCATGTTCCTGACTGCTCATAAAAGAACTGAAGCGTCTCCCAGCCCTTCCATGCAGGAACAACCCACATCAATTCGTCGCCGCCCCAGAGTAATGTTTCTATACGATACTCACCACCATTCATCCAATCTTTGTTACCTTTCATCTTATCAAGCAAATCAGCCAGCATTGAAAAACGATTGCCTTTGACCTGTTTATCAAACTCCATTTCATTTAGCTTGAGCATGTCATCCAGTGTTGGGCAATTTCCATCGCTCTTATCAAAGTAAAGTTCTATAATAAGAAAACCTGTATGCAACAAGTCTGTATTTTTTTCCTCTTCCTTTTTTCTGTTTTCAATGTTTTTAGGCCATTCAAACAACACTAGCCTCGGAGGATTCATGCAGACGGTAAGAAAACCAGTGCCATCCGTCTTTGGTATGTCAAACTTCAGATCTTTGTTATCGCTTTGCAATGCAAACCATTTTGTCCGCTGGAATAGAACATCGGCAGTTTCTTCGGTTAGATATCTTTCCCTCCAGATTTTATCTGGATCATTTTCAGCGACATAATATTGATTCTGTTTTTCTTTAGAAGTGATTTTTTCAAGATTATAAGCAAATGGAAGGACAAAACGGTTATACGATGCAGGGGCATCTGCATCTGATGGATTACCGCTTTTAATCTCCAGCATAACTTCCGCCTCCGTTATTTTGTTTTAACCTTAACGCAAAAAATTCCGGTAAAAATACGGCTTGTGTTTTTCTGTCTGGTTATCGTCTATCAGTATATATTTATCAGCCCTTCTTTTTAAGAACTTGCTCATAGACCTTTCTCCGGATACTGCCACAACAACCTTTCCCTTTTGCTGCATTTATAATTCCACATCCCCAGGGCTATAGACCTTAAATTTGCCGATTTTTCTGAATCCGTCATCATTGCTCGCCAAAGAATCCATCCCCTCTTCCGCCATGCCTGCCGCAATGATTGAATCATTTACCATAAGGCCGTATTCTGTCCTGAATGAATTGCTCTTTTCCGCAGTCTCAAAGGTAAGCGGCTTGATGATTATCCCCATATCCGCAATCTTTCGGGTATTCAAGTAGTAATCCTTTAACTGTTTAATTTTTTCCGGGTGTTTTTGAAGTTTTTTAACAATATTGGGCGGAGCCGCCAATTTTTTCCCGACTGCTTCAACCATCATCAATCTATGGAGCACCTCAAGAAGGGCGATGACAGAGGTCATGCCGGAGACCTCACCTTGCTCGCATCTCTTCAGGAACTCACTGCATTCTTTGGATGCGCCTGTAAAGTGATATATGAAGATATTTGCGTCAATGAATACATTAGCGTCTCTCTTGATATTGCTAAGCCTCATAGAGTCCTTTCTCTTCCATTACTGCCTTAAGGTCCTTCTTGGATATCTTCATTATCCCGCTGGTATCCTGCGCCAGGTTTTTCTTCTTTTCCTTCTTTTCCAGTCCTTGCAGATAAACCTTCAAGGCATCTTCCAGTATCTGGCTCAAAGTCTTCCTCTGGGTAAGGGCGGCCTCCTTTACCTTGAATACCATGTCCTCATCCATAACAGTGCCTACTTTTATCTTCATAGTCAGTGAACCTCCACATAAGGGTTACCATAACAAGAAAATCATTGTCAAGAAATAAAGAATCATATTTCTTGATTTCTTGATGACTTGTCCCGTTATGAAATCCTTATAAAAGTACGCCTTATGTCCTTCCGTCCCCGTCATTCTGTCTCTCCACAATCTTTTCAACCTTTGAAGCGAAGACCGCCAGCGCCTTTGAGATATTGCCCTGTTCATTTGGGAATAAAGCAAACTTAGACCTGCCAACTTTTTCATCGCTATTGCCAAACAACTCGCCTTCTTTTTCCATCAATTTATCTATGGACAGCGCACCGTTCATAGCTCTCCACCAAAACCTCACCACTGCTTTTCAAGAGAAAAACCTGCCCCGAAAATAGACATTGATTTTTTTATGCAAATATTTCCTTGACCCTTGACAAATTATATGTTTTGCTAAAGTAAATTTCTGGTGAGTTGATATGAAGGCAGTCATTACAAAAAGTTATAAAGAGAGTATTTACCTCAAAGAGGCATTCTTCAAACAAAACACGCAGTTGGTTATCCAGTGCGCAGAGCTAATTGCTGACACATTCAAGGCCGGCAATAAACTGCTTATCTGCGGCAATGGAGGCAGCGCTGCGGATGCCCAGCATCTTTCAGCAGAATTTGTAAACAGGTTTATGATTGAAAGGCCGCCGCTTCCTGCAGTTGCCCTTTCCACTGACACATCCATTATAACCAGTATTGGAAATGATTATGCCTTTGAACAGATATTTTCAAAACAGGTAAAGGCGATTGGCAAAGAGGGCGACGTTTTGCTGGCCATATCCACAAGCGGCGATTCCAACAATGTTATTCTGGCCGTAAAGGTAGCAAGAGACATGGGTATTAAAACCATAGGCCTGACGGGCAAAGGAGGAGGCAGGATGGCCAAGATAGTGGATATACTCCTGAATGCTGACTCTGATGTTACCGCAAGGATTCAAGAGGTTCATATTACTGCAGGACATATAATCTGCGAATTGGTAGACCATATTCTTTTTCAAGGGATGTCCAAGGATTAAAAGTATAACATAGTAAAAAGCTCATCTGTAAAGCTGCATCTGCGGCTTGCTCTGCTTTTGTCCCGAAAATGCCCTTCCGCAAACCCTGTAGGCGCGAATTTATTCGTGCAATATGGCACGGTTAAAACCGTGCCTGCAATAATTTTAATCCTCCTTTGTGAGCCAAGGCTCGTGAGGGTTTCACCTGAAATTTTTATTGTGCCACTTCAAATTTAGTTTTTGCTGAGGGTTAAAAGTGAAATTCAAACCAATTTCTTCGTCCAATTTAAAAACCTATTCCTTAAAAACAAGAAAAAGCAAGGTTGGTATTAATGCCTTCGCGAAACCTATAACACACAACAAGACCTTTAAAGATTTTCTGAACTCGCTTCCTCATATCCTTGCAGCAGAAAATCTGAAACAGATTGCATCCTCCATTGTTGCAAGCCATAAAAACAATAAGACCGTGGCTGTTGGTATTGGCGCCCATGTGATAAAGGTAGGTTTGAACCCTGTTATTATTGATTTGATGGAGATAGGGGTAATAAATGCTGTTGCAATGAACGGCGCATGTATTGTCCATGATTTTGAAATTGCCTTCGCAGGGATGACATCGGAGGATGTGGATGCCGAGATTGGCGCGGGAAAGTTCGGCATGTCAGAAGAGACGGGGAAGCTCTTGAACAATGCTATAAAGAGCGGCGTGAAAAAAGGCTGGGGCATTGGAAAATCAGTGGGCGAGCTGATAAACAATTCAAAATATCCGTATAAGGATTTAAGCATATTGGCGGCAGGTGCCAGGCTTGACATTCCGGTAACCGTGCATGTCGCAATAGGCACCGATATAATCCATATCCATCCGCAGATGGATGGAAAGGCAACAGGGGAGGGGAGCAGCAGGGATTTTAAATTATTTGCCGGTGTGGTGGCAAACCTTGAAGGCGGGGTTTATTTGAATATTGGGTCAGCAGTGCTTTTGCCGGAGATATTTTTAAAGGCATTGACCTTGGTCAGAAATCTCGGCCATAAAGTTGAAAAATTTACCACCGTGAACATGGACTTTATCCAGCACTACCGGCCTTTGACCAATGTTGTCAGAAGGCCTACAAAGAAAGGCGGCAAAGGCTACACATTAACAGGCCACCATGAGATTATGGTGCCGCTTTTGGCAGCAGCGGTAAAAGAGGAATTATAACAGATGCTAAAGCTCTACGACACAACGTTGCGGGACGGCACTCAGGCAGAGGATATAAATTTCTCTGTCGAGGATAAGGTGCGGATTGCGCAAAAGCTGGATGAACTTGGCATCCACTATATTGAAGGGGGCTGGCCGGGGTCAAATCCGCGTGATGTTAAGTTTTTTAAGGAGATGCTCTCAGTAAAAATGGTATCTGCGCAACTGGTTGCATTCGGAAGCACGAAGAGGGCCGGCGCAAAGGCCAAAGATGACGCAAATATTAAAGCGCTTTTAAAGGCCGGCACTGCGGTTATAACCATATTCGGCAAAGCATGGGATATGCATGTGCAAGAGGCCCTGAAAATATCTCCCGAAGAAAATCTTGACCTCATCTATGATTCAGTTCTTTATCTGCGAGAACGGGTGGACGAGGTGTTTTACGATGCAGAGCATTTCTTTGACGGCTACAAATCAAATCCCGAATACGCATTAAAGACACTCAAGGCCGCAGAAGAGGCTGGCGCAGAGTGTCTTGTCTTATGCGATACCAACGGCGGCACACTGCCGGATGAGTTGATTGAGATATTCAGGGATGTAAAGCATCACATCAATACACCTCTTGGCATACATGCGCACAACGATTCCGAGACCGCTGTGGCGAACTCCATCCTTGCAGTAAAAGAAGGAGCTGTCCAGGTTCACGGCACTATCAACGGTTTCGGTGAACGGTGCGGCAACGCCAATCTCTGCTCTATTATTCCGAACCTCAAATTGAAGATGGGGATTGACTGTATAAGCTCAGAACATCTCAGAAAACTCAGAGAGACCTCCCGCTTTGTGTATGAATTGGCAAACCTCCAGCATAATAAGCATCAGGCCTATGTCGGGGAAAGCGCCTTTGCGCACAAAGGCGGCGTGCATGTAAGTGCGGTTTTAAAAAGGCAGGAAACCTATGAACATATCAAACCTGATTTGGTCGGCAATCACCAGAGGGTTTTGGTCTCCGACCTTTCCGGCAAATCAAATATATTGTATAAGGCGCAGGAGTTCGGCATCGACCTGAAAAGCAAAGACCCGATTGTCCAAAACATACTAAAAACCCTCAAGGAGTTGGAGCACCAGGGCTTCCAGTATGAAGGCGCAGAGGCATCGTTTGAACTCCTTATCCAGAAGGCATTGAAGGCAAGGAGGCGGTATTTCAAACTCCTCGGTTTCAGGGTGATTGATGAAAAAAGGAAAGAGGGGGAATATCCTCATGCTGAGGCTGCGATAAAACTTGAGGTTGACGGAAAGGTTGAACATACAGCCAGCGAGGGCAATGGCCCGGTGAATGCCCTGGATAATGCGCTGAGAAAGGCGCTTGAGAAATTTTATCCCAATATAAAAGATGTGGAGCTTCTTGACTTTAAGGTCAGGGTATTGACGGCAGGCAAAGGCACTGCCGCATCAGTCAGGGTTCTGGTGGAATCAGGAGACGGCAAGGAAAAATGGGGGACTGTCGGTGTATCTCAAAATGTGATTGAGGCAAGCTGGCAGGCGCTTGTGGATAGCCTTGAGTATAAACTTTATAAAGACGAGAAGAAGCAAGTTGTCAAACCAATAAAAAAGGGTTAGGGGGCAAGAAGCAGAGGTCAAGAAAGACGTAGTCCCCAAAAAATCCTAAATCGGATTTTGAGTAGGTGAGCCATGGCAGTTAAAGACGCCGATAAATTTATAACTATAAATGCAAAAGACCAATCACAAAATATTGCCCTCCTTATTATAGCTGTTTTTCTTGCTGCCATTTATTTTCTGAATGAATTTTACATACATAAAGAGCCTGCCCATATCGCCACTGTATCCTCTGCAGAACAAGCCATCGTTGAAATAGAAGACTCTTCTGGCAATAGCAAGGTCTATGTATTGCCCAAGGAAAAGTCAGAAATCAAAAACGGCTCAAAGATTACAATCAATAAAGATGGCTCTGCTGATACAGGCTTCATGAGCGGAGAAAAGCGCCTCATCTTTGCCATTCCCCTTAATATAAATAAGGCAACGGCGCAGGATTTTGAGGCCCTTCCCGGCATCGGGCCTAATTTGGCCGAAAAGATTATTGAAACCCGGAAAAGGCTTGATGGTTTTAAAACAGTTGACGACCTTAAAAAGGTTAAAGGAATAGGAGAGAAAAAGATTGAGAAGGTAAGGGAGATGATAAGTGTTGGGTGAAAAGAGTTGAAGTAATTCTTAACTGGTTATGTCTTATTTATCCACAAAATTCATGTCATTACCGTCGTAAAACGGCATAAACATCACATAGGCAACAGAAGGCTCGCTGCTTGTATTTGCAAAGTAGTGCAATACACCTTTTGGAATAAAGGCAATATCGCCTCGTTTCATAGGCAGTTCATCCTTACCCAGATGTAAACCCCTTCCCCTCTTTTTACAATCACTATCAGTCATGAGTCTCATGAATATGAGGTTTTTCCCTGTCCCTTGTCTGTATGATGAAATGGTCTTAGAGGCTTTTTCTATTATATTTGCGCATATTAACAGGTTAGGAAGAAAAAGGCAAAGGCACCGTCTTCAATATTTATCATTTTATTTGAAATAAATTGTGTTGCTGTGTTAAAAGAAGAAGTCAACTTATCAAACAGGAGAGATTAATAATGCAGGAGAGATACGAACATAAGCAAATTGAAGAAAAGTGGCAGAAAATATGGGAAGACACAAAGGCATTTAAGGTTGATGAAGACAAGGCCAAGAAAAAGCATTATGTCCTTGAGATGTTCCCGTATCCCTCAGGCAAGATACATATGGGCCATGTGAGGAATTATGCGATAGGGGATGTGGCAGCAAGATTTTTAAGGATGAAGGGCTGTAATGTGCTTCATCCCATGGGTTGGGATTCATTTGGTATGCCTGCTGAGAATGCCGCAATACAGCATGACGTTCACCCAGCAAAGTGGACTTATGAAAATATAGCCTTTATGAAAAAACAGTTAAAGAGGATGGGTTTATCTTATGACTGGGACAGAGAAATTGCCACATGCAGCCCTGAATATTATAAATGGAATCAATGGCTGTTCTTGAAATTATATGAAAAGGGTCTGGCCTATAGAAAGCAATCTGCTGTGAACTGGTGCCCCAAGTGCCATACTGTTTTGGCAAATGAGCAGGTGGAAGGGGGGCTTTGCTGGAGGTGCGACAGTGAAGTGGAACAGAAAAATCTTGAGCAATGGTTTTTCAAGATAACACACTATGCCGAAGAACTTTTAGAATATTGCGATAAACTTCCAGGGTGGCCTGAGAATGTCTTGATTATGCAGAAAAACTGGATTGGTAAAAGCATAGGCGCTGAGGTTGATTTTAAGCTTGTCCCTACAAGCGGTAAGCAGGGAGTTGAAAATTCAAATGAGGTCATAAAGGTATTTACCACAAGACCTGATACGCTTTACGGCGCAACATTCATGAGCATTGCTCATGAACATCCGATGGCGGAGCGATTAGTGACGAGTGCTCAGCGGCCGGTGGTGAGAGAGTTTATAGAAAAAGTAAAAAAACAGAGCAGAACCGCAAGAACAGAGGCATTGCTGGAAAAAGAGGGCGTATTCACAGGCTCATACTGCATAAATCCACTCACCAACAAAAAGATGCCTATATACACTGCCAATTTTGTTTTGATGGAATATGGAACAGGCGCTGTTATGGCAGTTCCGACCCATGACCAGCGTGATTTTGAGTTTGCAAGGAAGTATAAACTTCCGATGGCTGTTGTCATCAAACCGCCGGACAAAGAGTTAAGTCCGGATACCATGAAAGAGGCTTATGTAGATGACGGGATTATGGTCAATTCCGGGCCTTTTAATGGGATGAAGAATAGAGACACAATGGAGGCAATCGTAGAACATCTTGAAGAAAAGGGCATGGGAAAGAAATCTATTGGTTATAAATTAAGGGACTGGGGTATATCACGCCAACGTTACTGGGGATGCCCTATACCGATGATATACTGTGACACCTGCGGGATAGTGCCAGTGCCTTATAAAGATCTACCGGTAATTTTACCTGAGGATGTAAAGTTTACCGGTGAAGGCGGTTCTCCTTTGGCTCAGTCAGATAAGTTTATAAAAACAAAATGTCCTAAGTGTGGGAAGCAAGCAAGAAGAGAGACTGACACAATGGATACATTTGTGGATTCATCGTGGTATTTCTTAAGATATACCTCGCCAAAAGATGGCACAAACCCTTTTAGTAAGGATGCTGTTAAATACTGGATGTCTGTTGACCAGTATATAGGAGGAGTTGAACATGCGGTTCTGCATTTACTCTACTCAAGATTCTTTACAAAGGCAATCAGGGATCTCGGACTTACAGATATTGACGAGCCATTTATAAATCTCCTCACACAGGGTATGGTGTGCAAGGAGATTACAAAATGCAAAGAGCACGGCTATCTTCTGCCTGAAGAGCTAAAGGACGGCAACTGTGCAAAATGCGGCGCTCCTGTGGAAATAGGGGCTAAAGAGAAGATGAGCAAATCTAAAAAGAATATTGTAGACCCTGATAAGATTATTGAGAAATACGGTGCAGATACAACACGGGTATTTTCCCTTTTTGCTGCGCCTCCTGAAAAGGACCTTGAGTGGAGTGATGAAGGAGTGGAAGGGGCACACAGATTTTTAAACAGGGTGTGGAGGCTGGTGGCAGAAATGCAAGGGGCAAGGGGCAAGGGGCAAAGGGCAAAAGAAAATGCTCAAGATTCAGAGCTCAAATATGAGGTGAATAGGGCTATTAAAAGAGTAACTGAAGATTTAGAAGGGTTTCACTTTAACACAGCCATAGCAGCTCTTATGGAGTATATTAATTTTCTTTCAAAATATGAGAGTAAAGATTCTTATGAATATAAAAAGGCCATTGAAATATTGCTGCTTCTTCTTTCTCCCTTTGCGCCGCATATGTGCGAAGAGCTGTGGCATGAGGTTGGGAAAAAAGAAAATATCTTTAAAGCCCAGTGGCCGGCCTATGACGAGTTAGCTTTGCGAAAGGAAGAGGTGCTGGTGGTTGTCCAGATAAACGGCAAGGTAAGGGGACGCATCAACGTGCCATTGGATATGGATCGGGAAGGTGTTGAAAAGATTGCCATGTTGGACAAAAAAATCACAGAATGGCTGGCAGGCAAGGAGATAAAAAAGATGATTTATGTGAAGAATAAGATACTGAATGTGGTAATAGAATAAAAAGCTGGCTTCAATTTATAAACCTCAAAACTTTCCGTGCATTTTAACTATCTTTCTTCTTGCCTACCGATATTATAAAAAGTATAATCTGTCAGAAAATGTTGCTGCATTTTCGGTATTCATAATTGAAGAACCTTAGCATGGATGGCTGGGATTCACCCATGTAAGTAGTTTTATTACTATAATATAGCTGGCCGTGCCCTCTATGGCCATTGGGGGATTGCGGCGAACATCCCGTTCATAGGTAGCAGCAGGAGCAGAATGAAAAATAGAAGACATGTGTCAGAAGCAGGAAGCCAGATGTCAAGCAGGCAGTATACAATAGGCAAGCTACAAAAGGCAAAAGGCATGAAGCTAAAGAGAAACGGAGAAGATTGGAAACGGAGAAATATTCTCACCTATTCATTGCTTTTGCTGTTTACCGTTTGTTGTTCACTACTCACTGTCTCAACAGGCTGCGGCTATCATATAGCCGGCAAAGGCGGAAGCATGCCTGGCAACGTGTCAACGATATCCATCCCATTTTTAAAAAATCATGTGCAGAAACCTGATATAGAAACAATTTTCACAACTGCATTGATTAACGAATTTGTAAAAAGCGGAATTGCGAAGGTTGTTGATGAAAATGCTGAAGCAATCTTGAATGGCGCTGTAATTGGTTATAATCTAACACCTGTTTCCTTTAACAGCAACGATGTAATCCAGGAATACAGGCTTACCATTAAATTGGAGATAAACCTTGTGAGAAAGAGTGACGGAAAGGTCTTATGGGAAGACAAGAACATTACAGATTATGAGGATTTTAAGGTAAACACAGCAGATATAAATGCAACAAAGACAGCTGATCTGGATGCTGTTAAGAAGATGGCTGGGGATACAGCAAGGCTAATAAAGGAGAGGATGCTGGAGAGGTTTTGACAATTTAGTAAAATATCCATCTGCAACTTTGCTGGAAACTAGAACCATTCATCTCGCCTTTATAAAGATTGGGCTTGCTTGTGTAGTAGTAAATCAATCTATGCTGAACGGCACCGCAATTATTGAAGAGCTTAAAAAGGGAAGGGATATTCTTCCTGTATACTGCATCTATGGTGACAGTTACCTGATGGAAGAGACTGTCAATGCCATAAAGGCCAGGATGCTATCTTCTGCTTTCAAGGATATGAACTACCATTCATTTGATGCAAAAGAGGCTGATGCGGATGATATTATTTCAATAGCCCAGACCTTCCCGGTTATGTCTCAAAAGAGATTGGTTATTGTGAACAGGATAGAGGCACTTTCCAAATCACAGCAAGAAGCGCTTCTCTCATATGTGCAAGACCCTGCTAAGCATACCTGTCTTATCCTCATTGCATCGGCAGGCAAAATTGATAAGAGGTTGTCTTTTTTTTCAGGGCTGGATAAAGCTCACTACCTGTTCCATTTTAAACCGCCTTCGGATGCAGAGCTTCCTTCATGGATTAAACAAGAGGCGCAAAGGCTGGGGAAAAGAATTACCCATGATGCAATCGGCATCTTTTTAGAGGCAACAGGCAGTGAACTGATGGATATAAAACAAGAGATTGCCAAGCTGGTATTGTTTGTAGGAGAAAGAGAAGGCATAGAAAGGAAAGATGTGGAAACATCTGTTGCCAACGGCAGAGTTGACACGGTATTCGACCTGGCGGATTCTATAGGCAGGAAAAATTTGAGAGAAGGCATGATAAACCTGAATAAACTTATTGAACAGGGGGAAGAGCCTGTAAAGATATTGGGGATGATAGCCCGTCAGTTTCGTATGATATGGAGGGTAAAGGCCATGAAGAAAAACGGGGCTGCAGTCAATAGCATTGCTTCGGCTTTGGGAACGTTTCCAACTTATATACATGGATATCTCAAGCAGGGAAAAGATTTCAGCAACGAAGGACTACGGACTGTTTTTCAATTACTCCATCATGCAGATATAGCCTTGAAATCAGGCAGGCAGTCTCCTCATATGGTGATGGAGAGGCTTGTCATGGAATTGTGTTTAAAGTAGAATTGCCGATTTATCGGCAGTCTTTAAACCTGTTTCTGACAATTCAGAGTAATACGCCAATAAATGGGCAACTACTTTGCAATAGAATTTACTACCGCTGTAAAGCGGGATATTTTCCTTGAAGCATTATTCCTGTGAAGGGTTTTTTTAGAAACTGCCTTGTCAAGAAGCCTTGCGGCCTTTGCAAGTGATGTTAATGCGCTTTCTTTATCTCCCTTTGCTATAGTTTCTTTAACCTGTTTTATTGCAGTTCTTATAGCAGATGCAACAGCTGCATTGCGGGCCCTGCGTTTCAGGTTTTGTTTGTGTCTTTTTATTGCTGATTTATGCGTTGCCATTTAATCCTCCATTGAAATTTAGAAATTTAGCATATATTTTTAAACTATTAATACGTAGTTGTCAAGGATTTTTAGCTAAGGATTTTTAGCTAACAGGATTTTGATTACACCTTTTTCAAACCAGTGTAATCATATGCTACAACAAGTACAATATGCATGTCAGAGACTAAAAACATAACAAAGGCCGCCTCTATTGTGGGTGGCGCCACATTTTTGAGCCGAATACTGGGTTATATAAGAGATGCGGTTATTGCTGCATTTTTAGGCGCAGGTACTTATGCGGATGTGTTTTTTATCGCTTACAGGATTCCAAACTTTTTCAGGAGGCTCGTTGGTGAAGGGGCATTAACAATATCCTTTATTCCGGTATTTACAGAAGAACTAACCACCGGTTCCAGAGAAAAAGCAAAAGCTTTAGCCTCAAGGGCATTTACATTTTTCACTATTATATTAACAGTAATTATAATAGCAGGCATTATATTTTCGGAACAGCTAGTAGAAATTATGGCGCCTGGTTTTACCCCAAACAAACTTGCAATTACTACGTCTTTAACAAAATGGATGTTCCCTTTTCTTTTCTTTATATGTCTTGTCGCCTTAAGTATGGGGGTTTTAAACTCGTTAAAACATTTTACAGCGCCGGCCCTGTCTCCTGTCTGGTTTAATCTGTCTATAATAGGTTCCACCATTTTCCTTATCTCTTTCTTTAAAGAGCCGGTATATGCCCTTGCATTTGGTGTAGTTTTTGGCGGCATATTTCAGTTTCTTTATCAGCTCCCATACCTTAAACAATATGACATGCTTCCAAAGCTTGATTTTAATTTTAATGACCCTGCCATAAAAAAGATAATTCTCCTTATGCTGCCGGCTTCTCTTGCTACAGGGGTAAGCCAGATAAATATCCTTATTACAAGCAGATTTGCCTCCGGGCTCAAAGAAGGCAGCATATCTTACTTGTATTATGCAGACAGGGTAGTAGAACTCCCGATGGGTGTCTTTGTGCTTGCAGTTGCAACTGCCGTGCTGCCTTCCATGTCTGAATATGCCATAAAGAAAGACTGGCCAGGTTTTAAAGAGTCACTCTCCTTCGCCATAAGGCTTGTAACCTTTATTACCGTTCCTTCTACTATAGGTCTTCTAGCGCTTGGCGAACCTATTGTTACCATGCTTTTTCAAAGGGGTGAGTTTGGTCATGAAGCAACTAAAGGAACTGTTTATGCCCTTTACTTCTTTTCCATTGGTCTTGTCGCATTTGGCGGTGGAAGAATACTGGTATCTGCTTTCTATTCACTTAAGGATACAATAACTCCGGTCAAGATTGGCTGTATAACAGTAGTTTCCAATATAATATTTTGTTTCTTGCTTATTGGTCCTTTGAGACACGGCGGTCTTGCTTTGGCCACATCGCTTTCGTCAATTGTGAATCTA
This sequence comes from Deltaproteobacteria bacterium, assembly GCA_016219285.1. Classification (GTDB taxonomy): domain Bacteria; phylum Desulfobacterota; class GWC2-55-46; order UBA9637; family UBA9637; genus JACRNJ01. The sequence continues at coordinate 9,302 of JACRNJ010000051.1, read as the reverse complement.
TTGCTTCTCTTCCTTATACTTAGAAAGAGGCTGGGTGGAATCGGTGGAAGAAAGATACTGAATTCTGCTGTAAAAGTGGTAGTATCATCCATACCGATGGGAATTAGTGTCTATGCTATATCTCTTCTTGTTGATTGGTCTGACGGGGGTATCACTATCCTGAGACTATTGGTGCTATCTCTTGCAATAAGTTTTGGTGTTATATGTTATTTACTCTTTGCCCGTTTTTTTAAAAGCCCGGAAATGGTTTTTTTAACTAACATGTTTATGGAAAGATGGAGTAAATACCGATAGACACCAAGATGCAGTTGCATTTTCTTGCAATAGCGCTTCAAAATTGGTTTAATACATCGCAAGGTAATGCCATTCCAGGGTATAAAACCAACAAAAAAATGAATGTAATTGAATATAGGTTATGAATCACATAACTCTTTGAATTTCAATATGAATTTGGTGATTAAAAAATATGCAATTCATCAGGAAGCCTTATTTAATCACATTCTTTTTTTTGCAATCACATTGTTGCTAACAACTTATCCACATGCTGTGGGGAAATCGTGGTAACTACCTGATTACACAGATTTTTTAAAATAGGTTGAAGGAATTTAAAAACAACTGAATAGATTTATATTTTAATCTGTGTAATTATTTTTGTAATATGACTCGCATATTTTTCTCTTTCCTTTTTGCTTCATTCCAAATTTTTTCCATTTCAATGGCAGATGTATTGCTTAAAGCCTTTCCTTTTTTAGCAAATTCATCTTCAATATAATGAAATCTTGTTATAAATCTCCCGATTGTTTTTCTTAAAGCCTCTTCCGGATTTATTTCTATAAATCTTCCAACATTTACCAGCGAAAAGAGCAGGTCTCCGAACTCCTCCTCCATCCTTTTTTTATTCTTCTTTTTTAATGCTGCCTTAAATTCTGCCGTCTCTTCATCAACCTTTTCAAAAACCTGATTTATATCGCTCCAGTCAAAACCAACTTGAGATGCCTTTTTAGTTACCTTGTGAGCTTTGAGCAAGGCTGGAAGGTATTCTGGTATATCTGATAGATAACCTTTATTATTTTTGCTCCCTTTTTCCTCCATTTTTATCCTTGCCCAGTGCCTTAAAACATCTTTTGATGTTTTTGCCTTTGTCTTTCCAAAAACATGGGGATGCCTTCTTATCATCTTGTCTATTGATGCATTTATTACATCCTCTATGCCAAAATCCCATTTTTCTTTAGCAAGTTGGCACATAAATATAATCTGGAACAAGAGATCTCCAAGCTCTTGTTTAAGCATTTCAGGGGACTTTGCATCTACAGCGCCGATTACCTCATAGGTCTCTTCAACGACAAATGGTATAAGGCTTTCAAATGTCTGTTCTCTATCCCATGGGCAGCCTTTTGGCCCGCGCAGGCGCTGCATAATTGCTACAAGTTTGGCAAGTCCATTATTTTTTTTCATAAGTAATACTACTCCGTCACATAATCCCATCCCCCTCCTGGCCTCCACCTTGAAAGGGGAGGAACCCACTATTTTCCCTCCACTTCAGGGGGAGGGTTAGGGTGGGGGTGGGTAAAAAGGTTATATGTCGGAGTAGAATGGAGTAAAACGATTTAAGGATTGGATTGCCCTGTTAAGGTCTTCTTTTGTATTGATATTGTCCAAAGATGATGAAACCTGCTCGCTTAAAAGCCAGTTTTTTTCATCAAGCTTTTTAATATTTACTTTTTGGAAAAGATTTGTAATGCGCAGGTCTTTATTCTTTATCATTTCTTCAATAGGTTTAAGGCACTTTTTAGAATAGACTGCATGGAGTGGATGGTATCTGCCCATAATGAAAGGCACTGCCGCATTGCAGCTGCCTGAAACCTGAATCATCCTTGAGATGACTTCGCTGCTCAGGAAAGGCATATCGCAGGCTGCAACGAAACTATGTTCGGATGAGGCATGAAACAGGCCCGTATATATGCCGCCAAGACTGCCAGCGCCCTTAAATATGTCAGTTACAGTGGGTATGTCTAATTCTTCATAATCAGCAGTATTGTTTACTACCAGTATAATCTCATCGAATAATTCTTTAAACAGGCTTATGGTTCTATTGATAATATTTTGTCCGCCAATATCTATAAAGGCCTTGTTAAAGCCCATTCTGCTGCTTTTCCCGCCTGCTAAGATTATAGCAGTCATGTTTTCATCCTTATTTCTATATTTCTTTGATTACTGCACCCTTTTAAAGGTTTCAACATTCCTTTTATTGTCTCTACAAGCATTCCTTCTATGAATGGCTTAAGGGTTATATGTTTTCCGTTTACCATCAGGTCCACAGTTTCATTATATGCCTGCTTTTGCAAAAATCTCTTTTCTATAAAATTTGCAATGCCCTTTGCATCGTTGATATCAATACACGGCATATCTCTACATTTAAATTTTATATCACTCGTAACAGCTATGAGATTCTTATCCTTTCTGCAAATTGATTTTGTGGATTTTGCCTTTCTGATAACTTCTATCTTTGGATAGCCGGCCTTTTTATAACCCTCTGTTATTATAATATCTGCGTCATCTATAAATGTCAGACCAAGTCTTGCAATGTCCCATTCTTCAGCCACATCCTTTACGACAGCTATTTTACCAGGGCCTGATAACACTACCGTTGCCGCCCCTGCCCTTTTATGCCGCCAGCTGTCTTTACCTTCATAATCTATCTCAAAACCGTGAACATCATGTTTGATAGTGCCAACCTTATAACCTCTGCCGGTTAATTCAGCCACCACCTTTTCAAGCAATGTGGTCTTACCGCTTCCCGATTTGCCGACTATGGAAACTATAGGAATCATATTGTGTAAAGGATAACAGGTTGGAGCATGTCCTGTCAATAAATATAGCCCATCGGTGTAGAAAATATGTAAGAAAATAGGTACATCGCTTGCTTTTCATATTAATTTTGCGTATCATAAATATCAATGTTAAAGGCTATATTATTTATAGTAGCAGCTATATATATGCATCTTTACCCTCCTATGGCATATTCTAAGGAAGCTGCGGTGGATAAGGTTGCGGTAGCCAGCGCTCCTGACAATATCAGTATATCTTTTGAGATAAAAAATGCCTTTACAAAGGAGATAGAGGAAGGGATTAAAAGTGGTATACCGACAAGCTTTACCTTTTTTGTGGAACTTTACCGAAAACGGGATATCTGGTTTAATGAGAAAGTTAACTCTATTACATTCAGGCATACTATAAAGTATGACACCTTGAAACAAGAATATGAAATTGTGATGGGGGAAAAGCCGCAATTAGAAGCAGATTCCAAATCTGCCCGCATTATACGGGTTAAAGAGATTGAACAGGCAAAGAAAATCATGGCAAACGGTGATAGCATCGTGGTTAAGTCGGCGCTAAAAAAGGGAGAATCGTATCAGATCAGAATCAAGGCCACCTTGGATCCTGTAAATCTTCCATTCCCACTCAACTACATGCTCTTTTTCGTATCTTTCTGGGATTATGAAACTAGTTGGTATGAAAAGGAGTTTGTACCGTAAGAAACAGGCTGAGGCTAAGGCTAAGCTTTTACTCAGCCTTAGCCTAAACCTGTTTACATTAACCTATGACTGAGCAGCTAATTTTCACAGACGAACATAAAAGGCGAAAACGCGAGCGGTATATCATTGTAGCCGTTGCAGCTGCTATCCTTATCTTAACCTATATTGAAAGCCACATATCAAATATAGGCAGCAATCTTCCAACAGCCACAAATGTTATTGTCTTTGGCCTTATCAATGTAAACATAATCCTCTTAATCCTGCTCGTTTTTCTCATCTTAAGAAATTTCGTAAAACTTATATTTGAAAGACGCAGCAAGATTGTTGGTTCAAGGCTTCGCACAAGGCTTATTTTTGCATTTGTGGGGCTTTCTATTGTTCCGACATTTCTTCTGTTTTTTGTAGTTATCGGATTCATAAACAAAAGCATTGAGGGTTGGTTTGGCATAAGGGTGGAAGATTCTTTGCGGGAATCCCTTGAGCTTGGGCAAAATTATTATAAAGACACATCCGATAAGATGCTTGCCTACGCTAATCAGGTAGGGGCCAAGATTGCCGAGGAGGGATTAGCGCAGGATAAGGACAAACTCCGAATATACATTGAAAAGAAGATGGCAGAAACAGGCGTGAGCAGCATAGAGGTCTTTTCTGTCGGCAGACAAAGGATTGGTTATGTAATAGCAAACCATGTGACCCAAAACATGGTCCCCGACATATCAACAGAGCAAATTTTAGATACCTTTAAAGGTAATGCCTCAAGTTTTATACAAACCCTTGAACATGGGGATATGGCAAGAGGCGCTTCTCCTGTTTTTTCCGCCGACCGTAAGACTATTTTGGGGGCGGTGGTGGTTAGCTATTATGTATCCAGAAGTTTTATTGCCAAGATGAAGGAAATATCAACTGCATTTGAGAGCTACAAACAGTTGAAAATCTTAAAGACACCGCTCAAGGCCAGTTATTTTACAACCCTTCTTATTATAACCATGGTAATAGTGTTTTTTTCCATATGGATAGGCAGGTACATAGCAAAGGAGATAACAGTGCCTATCCAGCAGCTTGCATACGGGACAAATGAGATTGCAAACGGCAATCTGGATTATAGAATAGGCATAGAGGCAAGGGATGAGATTGGAGTTCTGGTAAATTCGTTTAATAAGATGACCGGGGATTTAAAGGCAACAAAGACCGGCATAGAAGAGGCAAACAGAGACCTTAAAAAGACAAATACAGAACTGGAGCAGAGGAGGAGATACATGGAGATAGTCTTGAGTAATGTAGCCGCCGGTGTTATCTCCATTGATAAGTCTGGGAATGTAACCACAATAAACAGGATTGCTGAGGAGCTTCTTGGGCTGGTTCCGGGAATGGTGCTTGGTAAAAATTATAGAGATATATTAAGACCAAAGAACGAAGATTTTCTGAATGCGATGATAGCTGAAATGAAGGACAGGGGAATAGAAAATCTGGAAAGGTATATACAGATAGACTTAAAAGGTAAGAGCATACCTGTTCTCATGAATCTCACAATACTTAAAGATGACGACGGTAATTATCTTGGCATGGTGGCTGTGTTTGAGGATTTAAGCAATCTCTTAAAAAGTCAACGTATGGCGGCGTGGAAGGAAGTTGCCCAGAGGATAGCGCATGAAGTAAAGAACCCGCTTACCCCGATACAGCTTTCTGCCCAGAGGTTAAGCAAAAGGTATAAGGAGAGATTTTCCGGAGAGGAGGCTTTAGTTTTCGACGAATGCACCAGGACTATAATAAAGCAGGTGGATGAATTAAAGACGCTGGTGAATGAGTTCTCGAACTTTGCAAGGATGCCGTCTGCCAACCCTGCGCCGAATAATATGAACGATATTATAAAGGAGGCAGCAGCCCTTTACCACGGCATGTCAAAGAGCATATCGTTTAACTTGCACATGGATGAAAATCTTCCCATACTGGATGTAGACAGAGACCAAATGAAAAGGGTTATTATAAATCTTTTGGACAATTCTATCGCATCTATTGACGGGAGCGGCACGATTACACTTGAAACCTATTACGATAAGGGATATAAGATTGCAAGGGTTGAAATCGCAGATACCGGTTGTGGAATACCTGAAGAAGATAAGCCGAGACTCTTCGAGCCGTATTTTTCCACCAAAAAATCAGGAGACGGCGGGCTTGGTCTTGCTATTGTAAACGATATTATTACAGACCACCGGGGTTATATCCGGGTGAAGGATAATACGCCAAGAGGCACACGTTTTATAATAGAACTTCCGGTGAAAGGAGTATAAAGAGACAAGAAGCAAGATGCAAGAGACAAGATTTTTTTTGTTTCTTGCTTCTGACTTCTTGCTTCTCATGTTTAAAATGAATTACACAAAAACCATAATGGTTGTAGATGATGAAAACAGCATAAGACAGTCTCTTTCCGATGTGCTGAAGGATGAGGGATTTGATGTAATATCTGCCAGCGATGGTCAAAACGCCTTGAAAATGCTGGATACAAATACGCCTGATTTAATAATCCTTGATATATGGATGCCTGTGATGGACGGCACAGAGGTCTTAAAAGTGATAAAGAAGACCCATCCTGATATTGAAGTGATAATGATTTCCGGTCACGGGAATATTGAGGCGGCAGTAAAGGCCATAAAACTTGGCGCATATGATTACATAGAGAAACCTTTGTCGCTGGATGGCGTGCTTTTAACTGTAAAGAGGGCGTTAAGAGAGAGAGATAAAAGACGCGGCGAGCCAGAATTGGCAATACAGGATATAACAGAACAGAAGAACGTTCCTCTGACAAAGGGATATGATAAGAAAATTAAAGAGGGTTCTGTGAGCGCCTCCAGACTGCAGAGAACTATAAAAAAGAGCATTGTCCTTGGCGGCCAGGGACTTCACTCAGGCGGTAAGACAGGGGTTATTCTGTCTCCGCTCCAGCCAAACAGCGGGATTATCTTTACGGGCCTTTCATCTGAGGAAATGATACCCGCCCATCTTGATTATGTATCTTCCACAGATTATGCTACCACCTTAAAGAGAGGACATGCCTCTATCATGACCATTGAACACCTTATGGCTGTTCTGCATATATACAGGATAACAAATCTTTTGATAAAGATAGGCAGCGAAGTGCCTATTATGGACGGCTCTGCCACTGACTTCTGCCAGATGATAGAAGACGGCGGCATTGAGAAGCAGGACGAGCCTGTGGATGATATTATTATAGATGATATTTATACCGTAGGGAATCCCGCTAAAGGGAGATATATATCCATAGAGCCTTGCCCTCATCTTACGATTCAGTATTCAATGGATTATCCGCCGCCTATTGGAAGACAGGAGGCGAGTTTCATCATTGATGCGCCTGAGGTTTTTAAAAAAGAGATAGCCCCGGCCAGAACTTATGGTTCTGTCAAGGATTATGGAAAACTAGAGGAGATGGGTTTGGCAAAGGGAGGGCGGCTTTCCAATGTGGTGCTGGTGGGTGAAGATAAGGTAATTAACACATCCTTGAGATTCACCAACGAATTTGCCCGCCACAAGATACTTGACATCACAGGAGACCTTTACCTTTTGGGAAGGCCGATAAAGGGGAAGGTCGTTGCAAGGATGACAGGACATACAGAAAATATTTTGCTTTTAAGGAAGATAGCAGAGTGCAAGAAATGTTAAACAAGGCCATAAGAGCGCTTTATACGACCAATCTTGGTGTAAAGAAAGATGAGAGGGTGCTTGTATTCACAGATACTGTTTTGCCAGGTGAGGATGCAGCGGAAAAAGATAAAAATCGGAGACAAGCCCTTGTAGGTTTAGCCAGGCAAGTAGCTGATGTAGGCAGCGAGGTATGCCAGAATATAACATTTCTTACTTACCCATCTTTGAGGTCGCATGGTTCAGAACCACCGCAGGACATATGGCAAGCAGCCTTTGGCGCTGAGGTTGTTAAGGAATTAGAAGACGTTACTCTTTTAGAAAAACTGATAAACAAAGAAGAAATAGACGAGTTTTTGAAAAGAACAATACGCAGCATCATAGAACCCAATAAGGCTAATGCGGTCGATGTAATTATAGCCCTTTCGAATTATTCCACCAGCCATACAAAATTCAGAGACCTCCTGACCAATATATGCAAAACTCGTTATGCCAGCATGCCTTTGTTTGATGAGGCCATGTTTTACGGTCCAATGCAGGTTGACTGGAAGGCCCTTGAAACACGGACAAATGACCTTGCAGCATGTATGAATAATGCAGAACAGGTATTTATCACAGCGTCTAACGGCACTGACCTTATAATTGAGATAAAAGGGAGAAAGATATTAACAGATACCGGAAACTTGACTTCACCTGGCGCATTCGGAAATCTTCCTGCAGGGGAGATATTTGTCGCGCCAGTAGAAGGGACAACAGAAGGCATCATGGTTCTTGAATGGGCGCCCACAGCAAGGTTAACATCACCCGTTACCGTTAAAATAGAAAAGGGGCTTGTCAAAGATATTACAGGCAATGACCCGTATGCAAAGAAACTGGGAAACAAGCTTAAAGAAAATCCAGATTTCAGAAACATTGCTGAACTTGGCATAGGAACCAATGACATGGCAAAAAAGGCTGATAACATCCTTGAATCAGAAAAGATATTAGGCACAATCCATATCGCCTTTGGCGACAACTCTACCTTTGGCGGCAATGTAAGGACGCCGTTTCATCAGGATTTTGTGATTTTTAACCCGACAGTCAAAATCGTTAAAGCAAAGGAACAAAAGATTATTTTACAACAAGGCCGGTTTTTATTTTAACCGGAAAATGCAGTTGCATTTTTTGACAGGCTAAAGATAAAGAACTTATTACCATGCTGCACCTGACCAAAGGCTGAAGAATGAAAAATCTGTCTCCCTTAGCCTTCGGCCCTCAGCCTGCTTTCAAGCTCTTTAGCAATAGCGATAAGCCTGTTAATCTTTTTTGCAATATCCGGTGAAGTAAGTATCTCCGAAATCATGGCTGCGCTATCAGCCTCTTGTTTAAATACATAAGCCATATTAGTTTCTGTAATCCCTCCTATGGCGACAATGGGAAGAGCTACAGCCTTTCTTACTTCAGCCAGCCGTCTAATGCCTTTTGGTGTTTGCGCGTCCTTCTTTGTTTTTGTGTGAAAAATAGGGCCAAATGAAATGTAGTCTACAGGCAACTTTACAGCATTTAATGCCTCTCTTAAATTGTGTGTAGAATAGCCTATTATTTTGCTACTTCCTAAAAGATGTCTGGCCTCTTTCACCGGCAGGTCATCCTGTCCAAGGTGCACGCCGTCGGCATCTGCCAAAAGCGCAACATCTACCCTGTCATTTACTATAAATATAACACCCCTACCTTTGCTTATTCTCCTGATAATCAGCGCTGATTCTAAAAATTCTCTTGACGAGAGTCCTTTTGCCCTTAGTTGAATAATCTTTGCTCCACCATCTATAATAGCTTTAGCTATCTTCTCCATATAAGTAAAAGACGTTAAAGTGCAATCTAGGATAGGGTAAACTGGAGGTATAAGAGCTATCCTTTTTATCATACAAGATAGTTTATCTTAACAACCGTAAAATAGACATTGATTTTTGGAGAAACCGGCAAGCCCTTGACAAAACTTTAGTTTAGTCAAGGGCAAGCCCTTGACAGACGTTTCACCTGTCAAGGGCAAGTTGGTTACCAGACAAAACACCCCTAATTCACCTCTCAAGAGGGGACTAAAGGGGTGTGTTATTTGCGACGAGCCGTATGTTC